>NZ_JBFRVF010000026.1:0-140692 GCF_041475025.1 Vibrio sp. 10N.222.49.C12
CTAATTTAGGCAACAACGCCAGCGTAAAGCGTTGATCTTCGAGTATGTTGGCTTGATTGGTGTGTTTGTCGGTTATGGTTTGGTGCAAAGCGCGGCGGCACTTTACGTGATCGATCACCTGTTCTTTGCATTGGCGCTGGCGATCAAAACTTACTTCCAGAAAATCGCAGACCCGGCAGACATGGCATCAACTGCTGGTGTCTCTTTCACCATCAATCATATTGCAGCGGTCGCTATTCCAGTGGTGTTTGGTGTGATTTGGTTGTCTTCTCCTGCAACGGTTTTCTATATTGGTGCAGTGATGGCCGTGGTTTCTCTAGCGCTATCTTTAAACATTCCGAAGAAACCTGAAGAGGGCAACGAAGTGCGAATGTTTAGCTGGCGTTTATGTGGGATATGTATATCTAATCCGCAAAATAGGTTTCACGCGGATCAGTTTCTTACGGTTTTTAATTCGGTACGCAGCTTGAAGATTCCCTTTGGTGCTTTGGTTAGCAGGATGCCGCAAAGTAGAGGAATCATCATTACAAGTGACTGTTCAGATAGAACCTCACCATTGATGTAACAAGAGATCAGTAGTGCAACCACAGGGAAAATTAGGAAGCAGATAGATGCTTGGAAAGGTGTCGAAACCTGACCTAATTTAAAGTAAGCAACAATGCCGCCAACACTCGCCACAAAGCCTAGGTAAACCACAGCAGAGATTGAATCCCAAGTGAAAGATTCAATATTCACGTTTTCACCTATAGCTGAAACAGCGAACAAGAATAGAGCTGCAATTAAGCTTGGTACGGCGTTGTAGGTCAGTACTTCAATACCTTTGCAGTGCTTTTGAACCAGCACATACATCACTGCGTGAATCGCAACAGCAAGGCCTAAGCAAACCGTGCCAATTAGGTAGTCATCGCCACCCATCTGCATTTCATTACCAAGGATTAGACATAGGCTCACAACAGCAGCGATCAACCCGAATATCTGGTGCTTCGCTAGTCGTAGACCTAAGAATAAGCCAGACATCAACATCACAGCCACAGGCATGTTGGCGAAGATGATCGACGCTAAACCTGAAGAGATGTATTGCTCGCCATAGATCATCAACGTAAACGGAATCGCGAAATACATCAACGCAACAATAAGCAGCCATTGGCGCTTACCTTTAGGGAACAGCAGTGGTTGGTTGAAGACTTTCGCCAATACTGCAAGCAGAGGTGCTGCAAGTAAAAAGCGCAACGCAGTAGCAAAAATAGGTGGGATAGAATGCAATGCTACTTCCATAGCGAACCAAGTGGTTCCCCAAATTAAGCAAACAGAGACAAAAAGCAAAATAGTTAGCGACTTCGAATTCATGGTGACTACTCATTAATAATTATTTTAAATCATAGGCTTGTAGCGCCTTAATGACGTGGCACAGTATAGAAAGGTAGTCGGAGAAAGGTTTTGTCTTTTTATCTATAATTTGAGTTTTTTGTGGAAATTAAATCTCTAGGATGATTATGTTATAGAAAATAAATTCGCTTTAGATAGTTAAAGTAAAGTCATTGTTCTTTGTGAGGTTTAATTTAACTTAAGGAATGGTCAACTCAACGAGTATGGCTGTTGGGTTATTGCTGTTAGCGTAGCAACAAAAAACGCGCCCTCAATGAGGCGCGTTTTTGAACAATACGTTTAAGAGGCTGCGTCTACTGCGTAACAGGCTTGACTTGTTTGGATTGTCTTACCGCAAGGATAAGTTGTGGTAGCAGTGACATCACTATCATGCCGGTCATTAGTGAGTATTGTACTGCAGTGAATGATTCACCCATCAACACCATACCGGTCACGATGCCAGCTACTGGGTTTGCGATGCCACCGAAGGTGAAATCAACCACCGACATACGTTGTAGCAACCACACATACATGCCGTAACCCAGCGCTGTGTTTAGGCCAATCACCCACACGAGTCCCATAGCATTACGAGTATCGAAATGAGTCACGGCATTAACATAAGGCTGCGGGTCGATGAATGCATGAACGCCAGACGCGACAGACAAAATCGTACCACCCAGAATCAACTGCCACGTTAATACCTTCCACCAGTGCATGCGGTTACCCAGTGACTTGGTAATGCTGCTGCCGATGACAATACACATTATTGCGGCGAACATTGCGCCTAAACCGATTGGGTTCAGAGCAATTTGGCTTGGGTTAAACAGTATCCACGCTAAGGTGATCAAGCCAATACCCGAAAGGGCTTGAATCAGATGCGGGCGCTGTTTTTTCACTACCCAGTGGAAGATCATCGCGAACACTGGCACAGAGATCATACCCACACCAGAGATTGCCGAAGGCAGCGTTAGCGCCATCACGAAGATCAAGCCAAAGAAGGTCGCGATATTGATAAGGCCCAGTGTGAAAATGATTTGCCACTCGCCTTTTTTAGGCAGTGTTGGTTTTACTGCTAGCAATAACAAACCAGCAGGTAACGCACGCAAAGCACCCAATAATAATGGTGGCCACTCCTGTAGCGTAAATTGCGTCACTGCATAGGTTGTTCCCCAAAAGAACGCGGGGATCATTGCTAATAATATGTTCATTTAAAATATCTTTACGTTAAGATAACTATTGTGTGAACTGTATACTGAGAACTAGTGGTTGTAAAGTATCTTTATGTTAAACTAGTTTGAAGTAATCAGACTAACAACGGAGCGAGATTGCAAATGGATGCTATCGACCGCGTAGTAGAGCAATGGGCAAAGGAAAAGCCCGAACTAGATACTGAGCCTATGGCAATGATGGGTCGGATTATGCGTATTGCCAAGTATATGGAGACGCAAGTTGCCGAGCTTCATAAAAAATACGACATGAAGCTGGGTGAGTTTGATGTGCTGGCGACGTTGCGACGTTCTGGGAAGCCTTACCGACTGACGCCATCTGAACTGATTGGATCCATGATGCTGACATCTGGCGCGATGACCAATCGCCTTGATAAGCTAGAAGCGAAAGGGCTGATCAGTCGTGAGCACAGTAAAGAAGACAGACGCAGCGTGAGTGTTCAGTTAACAAAAGATGGTCTTATTCTTATTGACCAAATGATGACTGAGCATGTTGAAACGCAGAAGAAGCTTGTGAAATCTCTGTCTGCGAGCCAGAAGAAAAATACTAACCAGCTGCTGAAAACATGGTTGAGTGCGTACGAGTAGTTTTTCTGATCTTCCTTTAGATTCAATAAAAAACCGAAGCTTAATCGCTTCGGTTTTTTTGTGCTTGTTTAAGAACTTCAAGTACAGCGAATTGGCGAGTTAAGCTTGCAGCATCTCGTCACTGAACAGTTCTGCGCAGCCAATGCCGTTGATGGCGCAGCTTTCATCGATGTCTGAGATGTCACCGCTGACCCCGATAGCACCCAATACCGTTTTATCCTTGTCTCGAATCAGTAGCCCCCCTGGTACTGGCACCATGTTTCCGTGTGCGAGCACGTTTACGGCGGAGATGAATGCTGGTCGGTTGTCAGCATCTTGGGCGAGTTTTCTAGAGGAACAACCCAGTGCGAGTGCCCCCCACGCTTTAGCGATCGCGATGTCTGGTCGCATCATGCTAGAGCCGTCTTGACGTTGCAGAGAAATCAGCTTGCCACCGCTGTCTAAGACGGCGACCGTCAAAGGTTCTGTGTGGATCTTGTTTCCTGCTTTTAAGGTGCCATCAATGATGGTTAACGCTTGTTGTAGAGTCAAACTTCCCATGTTATCTCCTAGTTTTTCAAGGGGCCGTGTACCAAGCTAAGTCAGCCAATCATTACGCTTGTTGTGAATATCATTGACTGATTCAGCTCGGTACAAGAGTCCTAACTGGACTCTTGTAATAGCCCATAGCTGGGTAAAGTTAGGAAGGCAGCGAACTCTTCGGCTGTAGAAAGTTGATAGAAAAGATCAGCTGTCTCTTCAAATCGACCTGCTGCATAGCGCGAGTCTCCGACTTCATGTTTTATGGTGTCTAGCTCTTGGTAAAGCCAAGAGTGGAATAGTGATTTGGTAAAGGTTTGGCCATCATCGAGTGTTACCCCGTGGTGGATCCATTGCCAAATATTGGCTCTTGAGATCTCTGCGGTGGCGGCATCTTCCATAAGGCCGTAGATAGGTACACAGCCGTAGCCTTGAATCCAAGCTTCGATGTAATACAGCGCAATGCGTATATTCTTACGTACTCCTGCTTCGTCGCGACTGCCTTCACAAGGCTTTAGCAACGTGTCGGCATTGATCACATGCTCCGGGCTTTGAAAATCCATTTGGTTTACTTTGCCATCTAAGTGCTTATCGAATATCGACATTGCCAAATCAACCAGTGCAGGGTGCGCGACCCATGTGCCATCGTGTCCGTTTTGAGATTCTCTCTGTTTGTCTTCAATGACTTTGGCCGTCACTCGCGCCATTTCTTGCGGGTCTTTTGCTGGAATAAAGGCTGACATCCCACCCATTGCTAATGCGCCACGAGCGTGACAAGTGCGCACCAACAGTTGGCTATAGGCGTTGAGGAATTCTTGATCCATGCCGATCCCGTGGCGGTCTGGCAAGATGCGGTCTTTATGGTTTTTCAGCGTTTTGATGTAGCTGAAGATGTAATCCCAACGGCCACAGTTCATCGCTACGATATGATCACGCATGGCGTATAAGATCTCTTCCATTTGGAATACGGCTGGCAGAGTTTCAATCAACACGGTCGCACGAATGGTGCCTTTGGGTACGTGGAAATAGTTTTCGGTGAAGCTGAAAATATCGTCCCACCACTGTGCTTCTTCCATGCTCTCAAGCTTGGGAATGTAGTAGTAAACCCCTAAACCTTGTTGTGCTCGTGATTGATAGTTATGGAAAAAGTACAAGGCGAAGTCCATCAAGCAACCGCCGATAGGCTGATTGTTGAATTGGATGGATTGCTCAGGAAGGTGGATCCCTCGTGGGCGTGCGATCAGCAGTGCAGGATCGTCGTTTAATTGGTAACGCTTCTGCTTATTCTCATCGAAATAACTAATGGTGCCAAGGTTGGCGTCTCTTAGGTTGATTTGCCCTTCGACCATATTGGCCCAAGTCGGGGAAGACGCATCTTCAAAGCAGCACATGAAGACTTTCGCGCCTGAGTTTAGCGCGTTGATCACCATCTTTCTTTCGATAGGTCCGGTGATCTCTACTCGGCGATCCAGTAGCTCTGGTGGCGGTGTCGCCACTTTCCACTCTTTATTCTGGCGAATGGAAATGGTGTCTTTTCTGAAATTGGGTAACTCACCCTCGTCATATTGAGCTTGTTTTACGTCGCGGTCACTTAGCAGGGCATGACGGCGATCTCCAAACTTATTGACGAGAGCTTCTAAGAATTTTAATGCATCTTTAGACAAGATCTCTTTGTACTCGGAGTTGTCCATCTTCCCAAGTACCTGCATACACAGCACATCTTTTCTCTCTTTCACGTCATTCATCATTGCTTGTCTCCTTTACACAATACGATGTCATTTTGTATACAAAATTCTCTTTTTAAGGATATTTATATGGTAGAAATTGTAAACAAGCAAACGGTATTTAACATTTATTTATCATTTGATCTTTTTGTAATTTATTTTCACGTAAAGATATTTTATGTAAAGCAATGAATTGTAAGCTTTTCAGGGTAGGTGCGTACTTAATGTGATGGGTTGATGTAACAAAATTGTTTCATTCTGGGGTTGATAAATAGCGAGGATGGTTCATAGTACACAAAAGTTAGTTTAATTGTATACAATCTGAACTGGAGGTTCGAATGGCAATTATGAAAGCGATTGAAGCAGCGGTAGAAGTGCTTAAACGTGAAGGCGTAGACATCGTATTTGGTGTTCCCGGCGCAGCAATAAACCCTATGTATGCGGCTATGAAAAAACTCGGAGGAATCGACCACGTCTTAGCTCGTCATGTAGAGGGTGCATCTCATATGGCTGAAGGGTACACGCGTACCAATCAAGGCAATCTAGGTGTGTGTATTGGTACTTCTGGTCCTGCGGGAACGGACATGATCACGGGTCTTTATTCTGCGTCTGCAGATTCGATTCCAATTCTATGCATCACAGGCCAAGCGCCACGTGCTCGTCTTCACAAAGAAGATTTCCAAGCGGTCGACATTGAATCTATCGCTAAGCCTGTGACTAAGTGGGCAACCACGGTACTGGAACCTGCTCAAGTGCCACGCGCATTTCAAAAAGCCTTTCATTTAATGCGTTCGGGTCGTCCGGGTCCAATCCTGATTGATCTACCGATTGATGTTCAGTTGGCTGAGATTGAATTTGATATCGATACCTATGAACCGCTAGAACCTTATAAGCCACAAGCGACACGCGCGCAGGTTGAGAAAGCGTTAACCATGATGTCTCAATCGGAAAAACCGCTGATTGTATCCGGTGGTGGCGTGATTAACGCTGGCGCATCTGAATTGTTGCAACAGTTTGCCGAGATCACTGGTGTTCCTGTGATCCCAACCTTAATGGGGTGGGGTTCTATCCCTGATGACCACGAGTTAATGGCAGGTATGGTGGGGCTACAAACCTCTCACCGTTACGGTAATGAAACCATGCTTAATTCTGATTTCGTGTTTGGTGTGGGTAACCGCTGGGCTAACCGTCATACCGGTTCTGTGGATGTTTATACCGAAGGCCGCAAGTTCGTACACGTCGACATTGAACCGACGCAAATTGGACGCGTGTTCTGTCCTGATTTAGGCATTGTCTCTGATGCGAAAGCAGCACTAGAGCTAATGGTTGAAGTGGCGCAAGAGTGGCGTGATGCTGGCAAGCTGCCGAACCGAAATGCTTGGGCAAGTGAGTGTCAGGAACGCAAGTCGACCATGCTGCGTAAAACTAATTTCGATGAAGCGCCAATGAAACCGATGCGTGTTTATGAAGAGATGAACAAGGCATTTGGTCGTGACACTTGTTATGTGAGCACCATTGGTTTGTCGCAAATTGCTGCCGCTCAGTTCCTGCATGTTTATAAGCCGCGTAACTGGATCAACTGTGGTCAAGCTGGCCCATTGGGTTGGACAACACCAGCCGCATTGGGTGTACGAGCGGCCGATCCAAATCGCGATATTGTCGCTATCTCTGGTGACTATGATTTCCAATTCATGATTGAAGAACTGGCCGTCGGCGCGCAATTCAATCTGCCATACATCCATGTGTTGGTGAACAACTCGTATCTAGGTTTGATTCGCCAAGCACAGCGCCAATTTGATATCGACTATTGTGTACAACTGGCGTTCGATAACCAGAATGCACCAGAGCTTGAAGGCTACGGTGTTGACCATGTTGCCGTTGTTGAAGGCCTAGGTTGTAAGGCAATTCGAGTTCGTGAACCAGAGCAAATTGCGGCAGCGTTTGAGCAAGCCAAAGAGCTGATGAACAAGCACAAGGTGCCAGTGGTCGTTGAGCTGATTCTTGAGCGAGTAACCAACATTGCGATGGGCGTAGAGATCAATGCCATCAACGAATTTGAGCCACTTGCCGAAAGCCGCGGCGATGCCCCAACAGCGTTAGCGTACAAGTAATCATTAAGTAATGTGTATCCGTAGAGCTGAGGTTTAGCTCTACGGAAAGTCTCCAATAGAGCGAGGCTTACTAAGCAACCGTAGCTCCACCAAATAACCGTTGCTTCACTAAACAGTCATAGTTTCACCAAATAAAGAATAAGGACAGAGTCATGGCAAAATTTGCAGCAAACTTGTCAATGTTATTCACGGAAGTTGATTTTATGGACCGCTTTGAAGCTGCCGCAGAAGCGGGCTTTCAAGGTGTCGAATATCTTTTCCCTTACGCCTTTGATGCTCAGGCAATCAAAGAAAAACTCGATGCTAATAACCTAGAGCAAGTGCTATTCAACCTGCCCGCGGGTGATTGGGACGCTGGCGACCGTGGTATCGCGGTCGACCCTGCACGAGTTGAAGAGTTTCAAGCGGGCGTACCTAAAGCCATCGCTTACGCAAAAGCACTGGGTTGTACTCAAGTGAATTGCTTGGCCGGGATTGTTCCGCAAGGTGTGACCCAACAAGATGCGCAATCGGCGTTTGTGATTAACCTGCATTACGCGGCGAACGCGCTAGCAGCAGAAGGCATCAGCTTAGTGATAGAAGCGATCAATACACGCGATATTCCGGGCTTCTTCTTGAGCACGACTGAGCAAGCCAAAGCGATCATCAAAGAGGTAGGGAGCGATAACCTTTCTATCCAATACGATATTTATCACATGCAAATTATGGAAGGCGATCTCACGCCGACCATGCAACAGAACATTGGTCAAATCGCACACGTGCAACTGGCGGATAATCCAGGCCGACACGAACCGGGTACCGGCGAAATCAATTACCCGTTCGTGCTCAACTATCTTGATGAGCTTGGCTATCAAGGCTGGGTTGGCTGCGAATACAAACCAAAAACAACGACGACAGAAGGCCTTGGTTGGCTGCACCAGTACCGTTAATTGCGTCTGGTAACCCTCAAACGTTAAGGAGAACAACATGTCTAAAATTGCATTTATCGGAACTGGCATCATGGGTAAACCTATGGCGAGTAACCTTCAAAAAGCAGGTCACGATTTGATTCTGTCGGATCACTTTAATGCAGCACCTGCCAATCTTGTGGCAGCGGGTGCAACGGTCTGTCATTCACCCGCGGAAGCGGCTGAAGCAGCAGACATCGTTATCTTAATGGTGCCGAATACACCACAAGTTGAAGATGTCCTGTTTGGTGACAACGGTGTTGAGAAAGGGCTAACAGCGGGCGGTGCAGCTGGAAAACTGGTTATCGACATGAGTTCGATCTCGCCAATCGCGACCAAAGCAATCGCAGCGCGAATCAACGAAGGCGGGGCGTCATACCTTGATGCACCGGTATCAGGTGGCGAAGTAGGCGCGATTAATGCGGCGCTGACTATCATGGTTGGCGGTGAGCAAGAAGCCTTTGATAAAGCACGACCTCTGTTCGAAATCATGGGTAAGAACATTACGCTAGTAGGCGACAACGGTGCGGGTCAAACCTGTAAGGTCGCAAATCAAATCATCGTTGCTCTGAATATCGAAGCCGTGTCTGAGGCGTTAGTATTTGCTTCAAAAGCTGGTGCTGATCCAGCACGTGTACGTCAGGCTCTATTGGGCGGCTTTGCTAACTCTAAGATCTTGGAAGTGCATGGCGAGCGCATGGTTGAAGGTACATTTGATCCTGGATTTAGAATCTCGCTTCACCAGAAAGACCTGAATCTTGCGCTAACGGGCGCACAAGAATTAGGTGTCGCACTACCGAATACGGCTAACGCTCAAGAGCTATTTGGCGAGTGCGCCGAAATGGGCGGTGAAGGTTGGGACCACTCTGCGCTTATCCAAGCGATTGAGAAACGTTCTGACCACTCGATTCGTTAATTAATTAGGGCTGCTATCGATTCGTAGCCCAACAGTTTCAAACAGTTTGTTTATAAATCGCGTAGTTTCGTCTCCTTTTATACGCGTTCCTGATACGAGGCAGAGGCTGAAGTTGTTCCTTTCCAACTTGATCTTAGCAGGCACCCTTTGGCCTTGTATCGGGGTTCTTTTTTTCTCCGTCAACTAAGGAGTGGCTGATGGACATTGATGCTAAGCAGTTTCTACAAACCCTTTTCTCAAGTGCTGTTAATCAGGCGCTACCTAAAAATCACATCGAACCTTTTCTTCCTCAAGACATTTTTTATCGCTCTGCTAATCAAGCCGGGCGTACTGTGGTGATAGGAGCAGGTAAAGCGGCCGCGTCAATGGCAGCAGAGCTTGAAGCGGTTTGGCAGGCAAAAAAACAACAAGACCTAGCACTGCGTGATCTTGAAGGCTTAGTCGTGACCCGCTACGAACACACCGCACCTTGCGAACACATTGAGGTGATTGAAGCAGCGCACCCCGTGCCAGATGCGATGGGCTTAGAAGTAAGCCAACGTATGCTGCAATTGGTGAGTGGCTTGAGCGCAGACGACACGGTTATTTGTCTATTGTCGGGTGGCGGCTCTGCACTATTAAGCTTACCCGGTGGTGACATCAGCCTAGCAGAGAAGCAACAAATCAATAAGGCGCTGCTTAAATCAGGCGCCGCCATTGATGAGATGAACTGCGTTCGCAAGCATTTATCTTCGATAAAAGGCGGTCGACTTGCTAAAGCGGCGTATCCTGCAAGGGTTGTGTCACTGGCGATTTCTGATGTGCCGGGCGATGACATTAGTGTGATTGCATCGGGCCCAACCGTACCCGACACCACCACGCGTTTTGATGCGATGGCCATTTTAGAACGTTATCAAATAGAAACACCACGCTCGGCATTTGAATGGCTAAATAATCCAGAATCAGAGACGGTTAAACCAGATGACGTATGTTGGAAGAACGCCGAGCACCATATTATCGCGACACCAATGTCGGCATTGGAATCCGCTGCTGCAGAAGCTGAAGGCTTAGGCATTCCGGCTTATGTGTTGAGTGATTGTATAGAGGGAGAAGCGCGAGATGTTGCGAAAGTTCACGCTGCGTTGGCTAAGCAAGTGGCCAATCGCAAGCACCCATTTGAGACGCCTTGCGTGATACTTTCCGGTGGCGAAACCACGGTAACCGTTAAAGGGAATGGTCGCGGTGGGCGTAACTGTGAGTTCTTGTTGAGCTTGTATAACGAGCTTAAAGGCCAAGACAACATATTTGCATTGGCTGCTGATACCGACGGGATTGATGGTGTTGAAGACAATGCGGGAGCATGGATCGCGCCTCAAACATGGCAACTAGGTTCGAGCCTGTCGCTTAAAGCGCAAGACTATCTCGATGCGAACAACAGCTACGATTTTTTCAAGCAAGTCGATGTGCTTCTAACCACGGGGCCAACGCTGACCAATGTGAATGACTTCCGCGCGATATTGATTCTTTAACTTGAACAGTTCAAAAACACGGTATGGAATGGTCGCTTCTTAACAAATAGAGCGACCATTTTATTGTTATCAATGCGGTGACCTTGAGTTCTGAGATTATCTTCTGGACTAATGAAGCACGTTGATTACTATGATTTTAGTAACGAGCTGTAAAGGATGCAATATGTCTAGGATCAGACAAAAGAATCAAGATTTAATCATCGAAGTCGCGTGTGAACAATTCGCCACTCATGGTTATGCCGCAACAAAAATGGCTGATATCGCAAAAGCGGCCGACATTCCCAAACCCAACGTCTTCTACTATTTCAGCTCAAAAGATAAGCTCTACAACGCTGTGCTTGAAACCGTCACTCAGCCTTTACTAGAAGCGTCTCGTCCGATTGAAGAGTTGAGCGATCCTGTTGAAGCCTTGTCTCAATATATTCAAACCAAGCTGATCATTTCTCGCGACCATCCACATGCTTCTAAGGTATTTGCCAATGAAGTGATGTCTGGCGCTAAAGTATTGCCGAAAGAGATTGGTGACGAGCTGTATAAGCAATCCCAGATGATTCTTGATAAGTTCTCGACATGGTCGGCGCAGGGCCTAATGGACGATGTTCCCGCTCATCACCTGATGTTTACCATCTGGGCGGCAACTCAAACCTACGCCGATTTTGGCTGGCAGATTTGCAGCGTGATGCAGAAGGACCAACTCGATGATAAAGACTATGCCGATGCCGCTCAGTTCATCACACAGTTAGTGATTAAAGGCTGTGGTGTGAAAAGCTAATGTTGTTTGAACGTTTATCTAGGTGTGTGAGTGACTATAAGCACAGAACCTCTTTTGTGACCTGTTGTGCAATAACTCATTTATCTTGAATTCGGTTCGATTAGGTATGCCATTTTATTTAAATGACAGGTTATAGTATCGCGAAAATTGGCGGCACTTACTCTTCTGAAAAGCGAAAAGCTGGAAACTTATAGATGAAGCCGCTAACAATATTACACGCACAACATTAAGGTTTAGCAATGACGCTTAAAAGCTTGGCATGCACCATCAGCGCAGTTCTGCTTGCAGGTTGCGGTTCAACGGTCGCGACGCAAACATACAACGCTGATCTGATCATCACCAACGGACAGGTTCTCACCATCAATTCAGAAATGGATGTGATTGAAGATGGTGTTGTTGTAGTGAAAAACGACCAGATCATCGCAGTCGGTACCGAGGATTTAATGACTCAATATCGCGCAGAAAAAGTGATTGATGCTCAAGATGGAATCGTCATGCCGGGTATGGTGAACGCGCACAACCATTTACCGATGATCGCGTTTCGTGGCTTAGGGGAAGAGGGTATTTCGAATCGTCTGTTCGCTTACTTCTTCCCTCTAGAAGCCGAAAAGCTAAGCCGTGAACTGATTTACAACGCAACCAAGCTTGGCTCTATCGAACTAGCACAAAGCGGTGTAACCACTTATGCCGATATGTATTACCACATGGATGAAATGGCCAAGGCGACCAAAGAAGTCGGCTTACGCGCTGTGCTCGGCGAAACCGTGATTAAGTTCCCAGTGGTCGATGCCAAAGAACCTTACGGCGGCATTGAATACGCCAAAGGCTTTATCGAACAATACAAAAACGATGAGCTAATCACGCCTGCTTATGCGCCACATGCGGTGTACACCGTGAGCAAAGATAAGCTGCAAGAAATCAACAAGCTGTCTGCTCAATACGATGTGCCGGTGCTGATTCACGTTGCTGAATTCCCAAATGAAGAGAAACGCATCAAAGATGAAACTAAGGCAACATCGCCAGTCGAATACATGGATGAAATTGGTGTGCTGGACGAGCGCGTAGTCATTGCTCACGGTATCCATCTTTCGGAGAACGATCAAAAGCTTCTAAAGCAAGCTGACGCAGGGATCTCATACAACCCAATGGCGAACGCTAAAGGTGCAACTGGCATCGCACCAGCATGGGATATGTACCGTGCTGACATGCGAGTAGGCTTAGGAACAGATGGCCCAATGAGCTCTAACCAAGTCGATATCATGCGCACATTAAGCTACGCAGCGAACATGCAACGTTTAAAGCATTCTGACCGCACTATCATGATTCCTGAGCAAGTTATCGAGATGGCGACATTAGGTGGCGCGAAAGCCCTACACATGGAAGATCAAATCGGTTCTCTTGAAGCGGGTAAGAAGGCAGACATCGTGATTGTAGAGACAACATCAGCGAACATGATGCCAAATTACGACCCTTACGCGACCTTGGTTTACCAAGCGAACCCAAGCAACATCGACACGACGATTGTGAACGGCCAAATCGTAATGGAAAACCGTGTAATGCAAACCGTTCAACTGGATGAAATCCGCCAAAGCGTCGATGAGTTTGAAACAGATATCAAAGCCTTTGCCAAAGAGCTTTCTAAGAAGGCGATTAAGTCGAAGAGCTTGATGGATTAAGATGTAAATCGGTTTCTAAAAATCGAACTGAATGAACAAGGCCGACATCATGTCGGCCTTTTTGTTTTCGCTTTTCTAGTTGGCGTGTACCTAGTTATTCATCGCCAGTTTACCTAGCTTCATTGCAGCTGCATGGTGGCGGTGCATTAGTTGTTCCATGTCTACGCCAATCACAGCGCCATCGTTCACTCGCCACTTACCTGCAACCATCACTTTATCCGCTTGTTGAGCACCACAAAGTAGTAATGCGGCCAGTGGGTCGTGGCTGCCAGAAAAACGAATATCATCGAGCTTGAACATCGCGATATCGGCTTGTTTGCCAACCTCTAGTGTACCAATGTCGGTTCTGCCCATTGCCGCGGCAGAACCGGATGTCGCCCAGCGCAATGCATCAAAGTGTGAAACGTTGGCGGAACCATACTGCAGGCGCTGTAGATACATCGCCATGCGTACTTCGGCAATCATATTTGAGCCGTCATTAGAGGCAGAACCATCCACACCTAGCCCGACTTTTACGCCTGCTGCTTCTAGATCGTTGTTTTTACAAATACCGGAAGCCAACATCATATTGGAAGTTGGGCAGTGACTGATACCAATACCTGCTTTACCCAAACGTTTGATCTCTTCTGGATTGAAGTGAATACCATGAGCGAGCCAAGTGCGCTCGTTCAGCCAACCCACATCTTCTAGGTAATCAACTGGGCGCAAGCCAAACTTCTCTATACAGAAGTCTTCTTCATCGAGCGTTTCGCATAGGTGCGTGTGCATCATGACGTTTTCACGCTCACTGATCTTGGCGGTCTCTTTCATCAGGTCGGTAGTGACTGAGAACGGCGAACAAGGTGCGAGCGCGATTTGAATCATCGCCCCTTCATCACGCTGGTGGTAATCACGAATCAAGCGCTGGCTGTCATCAATGATGGTTTGTTCGGTTTGAATGGTGTGTCTTGGTGGCAATCCACCCTCATCTTCCCCTAGGCTCATGGAACCTCGGGTAAATATCGCTCTAACGCCCAGTTTCTCTGCGGCCTCGACTTGCAAATCAATAGCGTGCTCAAGCCCGTCTGGTAGCAAGTAATGGTGATCGGAAGCAGTGGTACAGCCCGACATCATCAGCTCAACCAGAGCAAGCTCTGTTGCGAGGCTCATCATCTCCGAATCGAGGTTGGCCCAAACTGGGTAGAGGCTTTGTAGCCAATGGAAGAGTTCTTTATTGAGTGCGCCGGGGTAGGCTCGCGTTAGGGTTTGATAGAAGTGGTGGTGCGCATTGATAAGCCCAGGAGTCACAACATGACGAGAGGCGTCGACGCTGTAATCTACGGGTAAGGTAGGCTCTTTGTGTTTGCCAACCAGTTCAATGATTTTATTACCTTTTATGACGATTCCGCCTTCTGCATCAGCCTGCGAGCCAGTGTAGATTGCGAGAGGATTCTTAATCCAGATGGTTTCCATTCATAGTAGTCCTTAGCCATCTCAGCCTTTTCAGGGAAGAGGGTCTTTATTTGGTATTTGTTGTTGAAAGATAAATTCAAATCAAGGGCGATGAGACATTCACTGTTATCGTTACGCCCGTGATTCTACGGAAATCGGTTTTACGCTCGTTAGCGATTTATCTAGTTCGTTTTTGGCTCAGGGTTATCTGATGCCGTTTGAACTTCAGTTTCTGTTGTTGCTTGTTGAATTTCTAATTGCTCGTTTGAGTGTAGTTCTTCTTCTGCTTGTTCTTTCATTTCTAGCTCAACTTGCGCTTGGCTTTCGGTCAGTGCTTCTTGCTCTTCTGCTCGTGAAGACTTTGGTAAAACAAGGTTCAATAGCACCGTCATGATAGTACCGGTAGTGATGCCTGAGTGAAGAAAGTTCGCTAGATCATGCGGCAAGTGTTGCAGCAATCTTGGTTCGAAGGTGACGGCTAAGCCAGACGCTAAACCTACACAGATTACTAAGGCATTTCGCTTGGTGTCTGCGGCCTTGATCAACATGCGGATACCCGCGTAAGCAATCATCCCGAACATCACAAAGCCCACACCACCCAAAACAGGTTTCGGAATCGTGACGGCAATAGCGGCTAATTTCGGGAATAAACCACCTAAAATTAACAAACCACCGGTTGCAGCTACTACATAGCGACTTGCTACACCTGTGATACCCACAATACCGACGTTTTGGCTGAATGACGCCAGTGGCATCGCTGTTAAAATCGAAGACAAGGTACTACCAAGACCATCGCCTAGCAGTCCACGTTTTAGATCTTTACCGCTGACTTGGGTTTGGCAGTTGTTGCCAAGCGCCATGAAGTCACCGGTTGCTTCAGCGATAACCACGATGTACACCAAGCTCATGCTGATGATGGCACTAGCAGAAAACGTAAAGCCATACTTAAATGGTTCTGGGCCACCGACCCAAGCAGCAGAGCTGATCTGCTCAAGATCGACCATGCCGAGTGACAGCGCCACAATGTAACCGCCTGCTAGGCCAATCACGATAGCGGAGGCCGCAACCGCGCCTTTACAGTAAACCGATACGCCAATCACTATCCCCAAAGAGACCAGTGCGAGAAACAGTTTAGGTAGAGTGGCGAATTGTTCCGTGTTGGCAGGAGAATCGCCAACCCAGTTCATGGCAACCGGTAAAATGGTTAAGCCGATTAGGGTAACCACCACACCACTTACCACGGTCGGGAACAGCTTGCGAACCTTGTCCATGTAGAAGCTGGCACCAATTACCACGAATGAGCCGATAAGTGCTGAGCCCATGATAGCGGCGACACCACCTTCGTTACCGATGGAAATAGCCACACCTAAAAAGGCAAAGCTTGAGCCCATTACAACAGGCAGTCGAATACCAACAGGGCCAAAACCGAGACATTGCGCGACAGTCACAATACCAGAAGCCAATAGCGCCGCATTGATCAGTGAAACGATCTCTGTGTTAGGTAGGCCGATAGAAGCACCGACAATAAGCGGGACAGCGACGATGCCACCAATCGAGGCGAGCATGTGTTGTAAAGCAAGTAGAAGGGTTAGCCCATGGGGCGGTCTTTCATTAAGGGTGTACAGAAGTTTCATTTGATATTCCTCTGCCTGCGTTTCCGTTTACAGGCGATTGGCGGTCAAATAATGACTTCTACAAACTGCGTAGGGTCATAAAAAAGTGCACTGAATCGGTAGGGTTTCTGCTCTCTCGTCATCAATGCAATTAGCTTTCTTAAAAATCATGTTGTTGCTTGGCTTGCGAACCAGCCAAGCAACGTTGTGAGCAATCAAGAAATGACTGCTCAGGAGCTTTAGGGTTAACCGATGAACACTAGCTTGGCGATGAAGATAGCCGCTAGGAAGTACATCGAGATAGACACATCTTTGGTTTTACCTGTCGCCAACTTAAGCACTGTGTAGGTAATGAAACCCAGTGCGATACCGTTCGCGATAGAGAAGGTCAGTGGCATCATTAGTGCGGTAATCGCGGCTGGAGCACCGTTAGTGAAGTCTTTCCAATCGACGTGCTGCATGCTGCTCATCATCACGAATGCGACGTAAATAAGAGCACCAGACGTTGCGTAAGCGGGGATCATGCCTGCAAGCGGTGATAGGAAAATTGCCGCTAAGAACAACACACCAACCACGATTGCTGAAAGACCTGTACGTGCGCCTGCTGCAACACCGGCTGCACTCTCTACATAACTGGTTACTGGCGGACAGCCTACACACGCACCTGCCACGCTTGAAATACTGTCGGCTTTCAGTGCTTTGCTTAGGCCTTCAATCTTGCCGGTTTCAGGGTTAGTGAGGTTTGCACGCTCAGCTACGCCCATCAAGGTACCAGCCGTATCGAACATGTTTACAAAAAGGAAAGCCAAGATAACGCTGATCATCGATACATTCAGTGCACCTGCGATATCCATTGCCATAAAGGTAGGCGCTAGGCTTGGTGGTGCAGCGAAGAAGCCATCGTAGTGAACTAAGCCAAGCATCATGCCGACGAGTGTTACACTCAAAATACCGATAAGTACCGCACCAAACACTTTACGTTCACTCAGAACCGCAATGATCAAGAATGCAATAGCAGCGAGCAGAGCTTCTGGTTTGGTGAAGTCACCCAATGAAACCAAAGTTGCTGGGTTTTCGACGACGATACCCGCTGTTTTTAAGCCAATGAGACCTAAGAACAAACCAACACCTGCAGTCATGGAATAGCGCAAGCTCTCAGGAATACTCTCGATGATCCATTGGCGGACTTTGTAAAAGCTCATCCCGACGAACAAGATACCGGAGATAAACACCGCACCTAGCGCGACTTCCCAGCTGTAGCCCATTTCGCTTACTACCGTGAATGAGAAGAAGGCATTCAAGCCCATGCCCGGTGCAAGGCCGACAGGCCAGTTCGCAAATAGTCCCATTAACAAACAACCGATCGCAGCACCAATACAGGTTGCGACGAATACCGCCCCTGCATCCATACCCGATGCGGCCATAATTTGTGGGTTAACGAAGATGATGTAAGCCATGGTTGCGAAGGTGGTGACACCGCCGACCAACTCATTTTTTACGCTGCTTCCGTGTGCCTTAATCTTAAAGAGTTTCTCTAAAATTCCGTTGTTCGCATCTTGGTTGAGTATTTCTGTTTTACTCTCACTCATGTCTGCAAGTCCTTTTATGTTGTGATCCATTTATTGAATACAGCGAGATTTCAATATTAAGTTTTAAGATTTTTCCTAGCTCTAACTCGTTATGAATAAGCTTTTCGTGGCTCATTTTTTAACTGTTAACGTTGTTAGTATTTTTATGTGAGCGTGCTTAATGAGCGCGCATCTTTTTAGATGCACGCATGAATCTGTTTATTATTGGGTGATAGAGCCTAGATCGGGATTCTAAGCATCGGGACTAACTGCCCCGATAGGTTGAGAAACTGTAAGGCGAGACGAGAAGAGGAACGTGATAATGCGCTTCTGGATCATCTAGACCAAAGCGAATAACCACATCGTCTAGGAAAGGCACGCCATCCAATTCCACGCCTTTACTTCTGTAGTAATCGGCTACGTAAAACACCAATTGATATTTCCCCGGTCGGAAATCATTCCCTGCCAGAATCGGCGCATCGGTTCGGCCATCGGAGTTAGTAATTACCGTCGCCAACTTTTCTGTTGAGTCTTCATTGACCTTATAAAGCTCTACCTTGATCTCTGCACCCGGTAAGCCGTGAGTTGTGTCTAATACGTGTGTTGTTAATCTTCCCATAGTCCTTTAATAGCGCTTTTGGCGCTCCTCTGTTCCGTGGTTTATCTGTCTGTTTCGACCTTGCAAAGAACGCAACTGGTCACTTTGTTATCACTAACTATGTACGAACTGTACACAATTAGTAAAGCTAATTGTTGGAAAAATGTTAACTATTGTGTCGTTTTTTCTGACTTTATAGATCTTGATTATCGTTTTTTGGTGAGTTTTTGTTTTATTAAGTTGTTGTTTTTAATTTTAAATAGTGCGTAAATTTAACTTGAATAACAAAATCTTTACATTGAGATAAATAATTGTATACAATAAATGTACAGGGGTAAGGTTGCTCTGTTTATCGAGAATCCATTTGGTTGAATCATTTGGTGACTTACTTAAAGAGCGGCTAAGCCAACCACTTATGTTAGGAGTACTTGGATGAATAAGGATTATTCAAGAAATTTGATCGGTTACGGAGTTAACCCTCCAAACCCTCAATGGCCAGGTAATGCGCGCGTCGCGGTTTCTTTTGTATTGAACTATGAAGAGGGCGGTGAGCGTTGTTTGTTACATGGAGACGACGAGTCTGAAGCTTTTCTTTCAGAGATCCCGTCAGCACAGCCGATCAAAGGCGAACGTCACATGAGCATGGAGTCCATCTATGAATATGGTAGCCGTGCGGGTGTATGGCGTGTTCTTCGCTTGTTCGATGAATATGAAATCCCACTGACCGTCTTTGCGGTTGCAATGGCGATTGAGCGTCATCCTGACGTTGCTAAAGCCATGGTCGAAGCGGGGCACGAAATCTGTAGCCACGGTTATCGCTGGATAGACTATCAATACATTGATGAGTCTGAAGAGCGCGACCACATGACCAAAGCGATCGAGATCATCCAACAAGTGACGGGTCAACGCCCAAAAGGTTGGTACACAGGTCGAACTGGGCCAAATACGCGTCGCTTGGTTGCAGAAGAGGGCGGTTTTCTTTATGACTCAGATGCCTATGATGATGACCTGCCTTATTGGCACACCGAGACTGGTCATCCGCAATTGGTGATCCCTTATACACTTGATGTGAACGACATGCGTTTTTCAACGGCGCAAGGCTTTAACTCTGGTGAGCAGTTCTTCCAATATCTGAAAGACACGTTTGACACCCTTTATATGGAAGGCGAAACCGCACCGAAAATGATGTCGGTTGGGTTGCATTGTCGTCTGATTGGTCGCCCCGGTCGTATTGCTGCATTAAGACGTTTCTTAGATTACGTAAAACAGCACGACAGCGTGTGGTTATGTCGTCGAATCGATATCGCCAACCACTGGCACCAACATCATCCATATCAACCAAATAACGCTAATCATCAACAGCAAAAGTAGCAGTGAAGCAAGGAGGCTTAACGTGACTGAATTTCGATCTTGCCAACCAACAACCATGAACCGCGATACCTTTGTCGCGCACTTTGCTGATGTGTACGAACACAGCCCATGGGTTGCTGAAGCGGTTTATGACCAAGGTTTGAATGCCGAAGATGATCATATCGAGAATCTTCATCTAAAAATGGCATCAACCTTGTTAAATGCCGACCAAGGCAAACAGTTGGCTTTGATCAATGCTCACCCAGATTTAGCGGGCAGAGCAGCAGTAAACGGCGAACTCACCGAGTCGTCGACCAAAGAACAAGCGGGGGCGGGCATCGACCAGTGCAGCGCCGAAGAATTTGAAAAATTCACTTCTTACAACAACAGCTACAAAAGTCGCTTCAATTTCCCTTTTATCATGGCGGTGAAGGGAGCCAATCGTTACCAAATTCTTGAGTCGTTCGAGATGCGATTAGGAAATGATAGTGAAACTGAGTTTGCTACGGCGATTCAAGAGATCAATAAGATCGCGATGTTTCGTCTCTGGGATATGTAAGTTAACGGAGTTAACAGCTATCTCAGCCCAGTCTTAGTGCCTAAAGGTTTGATTTGTAAAAACATAAGCCACTAAGTTCTCATTTTATTATTACTTGATTAATTTCATAGGATTACACGGAAATGACCCATAAATTTGAACAGTACATAAACCTTGCAGACGAAAAACTCGGCGCAGAAGCTATCTTCGCAACAGACGATTTTTTCGCCGATAAAAGTCGTCTACTCAGCCACGCAGCACCAGAGTGGAAAGACGACTTATATGACGACAACGGCAAGTGGATGGACGGCTGGGAAAGCAGACGTAAACGCGGCGAAGGTTACGACTACTGTGTCGTTCGCCTTGGTCTAGCTGGCACCATTGCTGGCGTTGATATTGATACCTCATTCTTCACAGGTAACTTCCCACCTTCGGCATCAATCGACGCGTGTTATTCACCACAAGGTGAGCCAACAGATTCAACAGAGTGGCAAGAAATTCTGCCTTCAATGGCACTACAGGGTGATCATCATCATCTTGAAGACATCGAAAGTGACCAAGTATTTACGCACCTACGTTTGAACATCTACCCAGACGGCGGTGTCGCACGTCTACGTGTTTATGGCCGACCAAGCGTGGATTGGGACGCAATAGATTCTCAGCAACAAGTTGACCTAGCAGCCGTTGAACACGGTGGCCGAGCACTCGCATGTAGCGATGAGCACTACGGTAACAAAGCCAACATCTTAGGCCCAGGCCGTGGTGAAAACATGGGTGATGGCTGGGAAACAGCACGTCGTCGCACACCGGGTAACGATTGGGTAATCGTGGCATTAGGCCACCCAGGTAATATCGAACGTATCGTTGTGGATACGGCACACTTCAAAGGTAACTACCCAGACAGCTGCTCAATCCAAGCGGCTTACGTGAAAGGTGGCACCGACGACCAAGTGGAAACACAAAGCCTATTTTGGCGTGAACTGTTGCCAGCACAAAAGCTGCAAGCGCATGAGATTCACGAATTCATTTCTGAGGTAAACGACCTTGGTGCGATTACCCACGTACGTGCAAACATATTCCCAGATGGTGGTATCAGCCGTTTGCGTCTGTTTGGTACGAAAGCGAAATAGGTAAGGAAATGAGTATGAGTAATGGAATACGTCGTTTATCTATCGAACCGTTAACCAAGCAGGCTTTTGCAGAGTTTGGGGATGTTATCGAGTCCGATAATAGTGATTTCTTCATGATCAACAGTGGATCAACACGTCGCTACCACAAGCTAGCGACAACGGATGTGCAAGACCAAGACGGAGAAGCCATCATCAGCATCTTCCAAGCCACACCGTTGAGCTACCCACTGACCATCAAAATGTTAGAGCGTCATCCACTTGGCTCTCAGGCATTCATTCCATTACTTGGTCAACCCTATTTAATTGTTGTTGCGCCAAAAGGCGACGATCCTACATTAGCCAATAGCCGAGCTTTCTTGAGCAACGGTCGTCAAGGAGTGAACTATCACAAAGGGGTGTGGCATCACCCAGTTCTCGCCCTCACCGAGCAAGACCAGTTCTTGATCGTCGATAGAGGCGGCGAAGGACACAACTGTGACGAAGTTTATTTCGACAGCGACCGAGTGGCGTTGCATTTGGACGATCTGCCAACGGACGACAATAAGGAAGATCAACGCTTAGCTAAAGCGTTGTGATACAGGAGTTTATTATGGATCCGCATATTACAGAATGGTTGAATCTAGCAATACGCTGGGCTCACATGATTGTTGGTGTTGCGTGGATAGGCGCATCATTTTACTTTGTTTGGTTAGAGAACAACCTTAACCGAGTAAACCCAAAAACGGGCCTTTCAGGCGACTTATGGGCAATTCACGGCGGTGGTATTTATCACCTAGAAAAGTACAAACTTGCGCCACCAGAGATGCCAGAGCACCTGCACTGGTTTAAATGGGAAGCTTACTTCACGTGGATCACAGGTGTGTGTCTACTGGGTGTGGTCTACTACCTCAACGCTGAAATCTACCTGATTGCACCGGGCTCTGGTCTTGATTCAACAACGGCAATCGCGATTGGTATTGGTTCATTCGTTGCTGGTTGGTTTATCTACGACTTACTGTGTGACTCGCCTTTAGGTAAAACCCCCGTGTTGCTTGGCGTTGTGCTGTTTTTGCTGCTCGTCGCTGCGACGTACGGCCTAACTCAAGTGTTCAGTGGCCGTGGTGCTTACATTCATGTGGGTGCAATCATTGGTACCATCATGGTGGGTAACGTATTCCGCGTTATCATGCCTGCACAACGTAACTTGGTGAAAGCGATTGAAGAGAAGCGCGAACCGGATCCGGCATTGCCAGCGAAAGGTCTACTGCGTTCTCGTCACAACAACTACATGACCCTGCCAGTGCTGTTCATCATGATCAGTAACCACTTCCCAAGCACTTATGGCTCGGAATACAACTGGCTGATCCTTGCTGGGCTAGCGATTTTCAGTATCTTGGTGCGCCACTACTTCAATACCCGTCACGGTAGTCAGAAGTTTGCATGGACAGTGCCAGTCGCGGCATTGGGTATGATCACGCTTGCGTTTGTTACTTCACCTTACGCGAAAAAGCAGATGAATCCGGTTGTACAAGCGCCAGTGGTTCAAGAAGTGCAAGTAAGCGCGACTGAATCAGCGACAGAAGAACTTGCTGCAAACGACACCGCTTCAACGACTAGTTCTCAGGCCGCACCAGCAGACCACGCAATGCAAACGGCTAGCGCAGGTGTAAGCTTTGAAACCATTAACAAAGTCATTCAAGAGCGCTGTTCTGTGTGTCATTCATCAACCCCGAGCCACGCCGCTTTTGCTGCTGCGCCAGCCGGTGTGATGTTTGATACCCCTGAAGAGATTAAAGCCAACGTCCCAAGGATTGTTGCTCAAACCGTAACAACCAAGGTGATGCCGCTCGGCAACATGACTCAAATGACCGACGAAGAACGCGCACTCATCGGCACTTGGGTAGAGCAAGGCGCTACGCTTCAATAATCATACTTTGTAATAAAAGTACTCAGCATCCTTTACCTAAGAGCATGAGTCTTAGGTGAGGCTTGGGGAGAGTTTGGTTTACGGGCACGCGCCAAACTCATCCCACCCTGTTTCCCCGGTTCCTATAACCGGGGCTTTTTGTTGTTTTTGGACAAAGGCATATTAGAAACTTTATTAGTATGCATCCTTAATAGTTTTATGAACCCACCGACGTGAGTTCGATATTTGCGTTACATGACATATTTAGTTGCATATAAATTGTTGTTGGTCATGAAATTTAGGCTGTATGTTTGGTATGTGTATGTTCTGAAAGGAAAGCTTGTTGAAATTCAAAGCTTTTGATTGCGAATATTCACAAAGAACTAGTTAGATACCCAAGTATAAATTTCATAAAAAATAAGGAAATATAGTAATGAAATCAGTTTTTTCGTTCGACTCAATGTTAACTCCTAAGTTAGTTACTGGCCTATATTGGTTGTTGTTGCTAATCGCTGTAGTTTCAGGACTAGCAACCATGTTTGGAGGATATGGAGGCGTAACATTTGAGAAGTTTATTCTTGGTGCGTTTACGATATTAGGCGGCGCTATAGGTGCGAGAATTTGGTGTGAATTGATGATAGTTATCTTCAAAATTAATGAAAACCTGCAGTCTCTAAAGGACTTAAAAGGCGAGACTGAAGCCTAGTATTCAGATGCGTGACAGCTAACACTTCGATGTTAGCTGTCTAACATGCCGAAGCTGCAATTCACTATGTTGCGCCTGTTGGTGAGAAAGAAGACTCTGTGAATCATTGCATGTCGATAGTAAGTACTTACGTTTAAACTGATTCATTGCGTGCGCAGTCCTGTATAAGGTTCTTGATATGAATCTCTACCCATGGCATTTTTAGTCCAAATTGACTTTACTTAGGACAAAAAATGGAAGACTTGATAGTCGCGTATTTTAGGGCATTGAGCTCATTCTTTAGGTATCTGTTTCAGTCGATCTTGATTGAGTTCATTGGTTACGGAGCTGGCTGGATAGTCTGTAAAGTATTCACACTAGGGCGCTTTCCCCCATTGATTCCAACCGACAAAGAGCGAACCAGAATCTCTTATATCGGAGCTATTAGTATCGTGTTGCTTCTGTTAGCAATTGGTGTCTTCAATAGTTTGTGATTCGGAGTGAAGATATATGAAATTTTACCCTGCGGAACAATACCAAGCGGCTTGCAACGAGCTGTTTGTCCGATACGAACGTGACATCAAAAAGCTAATCCTTAATGCGAGAGTTGAGCACGTAGGCGCATCTTCTATTCCATCTGCAGTATCTAAAGGCGACTTGGATATATTCGTCGGTATTGAATCGAGTGAACTTGAGTACGCCATTGAACAACTCACAACACTCGGCTTCAATGAGAAACTCGATACCTTAAGAACGCCGGAACTGTGCATGTTGGAGTCTACATCAGGACATGACGTGGCCTTGCAAGTAGTTGCCAATGGTTCTGAGTTCGAATGTTTTCTAAGGTTTCGTGACAAGCTACGTGCGAATCCGGCATTAGTGGAGCAATACAACACCCTCAAAATGTCTTGTGAAGGTTGGCCACAAGATGAATACCGCGAAAAGAAGTCGGCTTTTATCGAGCATGTGTTGGCTTTGAAATAACAACAAGTTTCGATTGGATATTATTCATCCAAATCCTAACTTTTTGTGCTGTTTTTACTTTCCTCTTACACTCTTTTCAAATATCGAATTTAGTATCAAATTTCTCTTTGTTATACAGGCAAGTCTCTCATTATGAAGAACTTCTTTGATAGCGAACTCATGCTCTCTAGCTCTTTGAATTTCGTTTTGCTATCGCTTGGGCTAACGCTCCTTTTTCATCTTCCGATTTGGTGTGGGTTCAACTTGAGCCGACGAAAATGGAAGCTCATGGATTATTTATGGCCGTTCTTGGCGGGTATCGGGATGCTGGGTGCGGTGTCTGAGATTCGTGCGAAAGTAGCGGGCGATTGGGTTGAAACCGAACAAACCAGAGCGGTGGCGATTTTAGAATCGGTTCAGCAGTTTTCTTTGGATAAGCTGCGAAGTGATACCTGCACAGGTCAACCATCTTTGGATAATCACGCTCAGCACCATGAAGCGTGTTTGTGGTATTTGAATACGGCGATCACGTTCAAAGACGTTGATTTCACCTTGTTACCCAACGCATCGGATTTTACAGTTCCTGCGCCTAGTGTATCGCTGGTGGAAAGTGATGCCGTGTGGGTGGATGGTATGCTGAGTCAGTATGAGATGCAGAAAAACCAATACATAAAAACCAGAGAAGCGCAGGTGAAGCAGCCATTAGAAAGCCTCTTCTGGTATGTGAGTCCTTACTTAGTCTGTTTCGCTATTGCTCTGCGCCTTACTAAAGTGACGGCAGAGCTTAAACTGGATAAGTGCGTAAACAATTAACTCGACATAGACAGAGCGAACGACAGCAAGATAGGCAAGGTAACCACACTTAGGAAGTTGCCGAACAACACCATAGACGCGACTTTAGGCGGCTCGACATTGAACCGTTCAGCGAACAGGTAGTTCATCACGGCAGGTGGCAGCATGGTGAACAGCACCATCATTTGTAGGTGCAGCGTTGGCAGCGGGATAAAGAAGTAGATGATGGCGAAGGCGATGGCACCAGTAAACAGCGATTGAGCCGTACACAGCAAGCCAACTTTGAGTCCGCTTAGCTTCAAGTTCACCATTTGCGAACCCAACGACAACAGCATAATTGGGACAGCAGCTTGTCCAAGCAGTGAAGTGGCTTCGTAGATTGGATTCCATACTGCAATGCCAGACAGGTTGAGCGTCATCGCTAATGCTGCGGCTAAGAATATCGGCATCTTGAGGATCTGTTTGATCGGATTACCTTCGCTTAGTAGCGCTAAACCGACACTAATGTGCACGCATGCCGATACCACAAACAGCAATACCGCAGGGGCTAATGCACTCTCACCAAAGGTATAGGTGAACAGGGGAATGGCCAGGTTGCCACTGTTGCGGAACATATGTGGCGGCGCCCAAGCTTTGAAGTTGAGCTTAAAGATCTTACAGATTGGTATCATCAATAAAGCGGGCACCAACACCGCGACCAAAGAGGCGGTGATGAGTGGCAGTTGTTCGGTGTCGAGAGGCATGGTGGTCAGCGAGGCAAACACTAGCGCAGGAATACACACATCCATGTTGATGCGATTGATCGGTTTGAAATCGGGCTTGAGCCAACGACCCACCGCAAAGCCAGCACTGGCTAAAGCAAAAACGGGAAACAGAATGCTGACGACCTGTTCGAACATAGAATTCCTTTCTAGATTGAGTGCTTCCATTTAGCTGAGAAACGAATGTTTTAGAGAGACGCTAAAGTGAAGTATGAAGTCGATATGTATAAACATTAACCTATCAATATAATGACTTGGCGTCACCGAAGATCGTTGTTTGTGAACGGTTAATTTATATTTCTTTGAATGAAGCACAAAAAAGACCAGTGGCATCAGCAACTGCTCTTTCAAGGCTAGATAAATCTGGACGGATTTTTAATTAACGACGGCTGTCGCTGTCTAGCGATTGTTACTCGGTTTTCAGTCTAGCTAACGAGCTTTTGATAATCTTTGAAATTCACATCGTAGGCTTTCTCGCCGTAGATGTAAGTCTCGCTGACGGTTCTGTCGTCACCCAAGCTCATCAATACAAACAGCTTCTCTTCAAGCTTGGTGGTTTGTTCCATTCTAAAGCGCATCAGCTGAGTAGCGTGTAGATCCAACACCACGAAATCCGCTTCTTTGCCGACTTCCAAGTTACCAATCTTGTCTTCTAAATGCAGCGAACGTGCGCCGCCTAGTGTTGCCAAGAACAGCGACTTAGCTGGGTGCAGCTTCTTATGCTGTAACTGCATGATCTTGTACGCTTCACTCATTGTTTGCAGGATTGAGAAGCTGGTGCCTGCGCCTACATCAGTACCCATACCAACACGAATGCCGTGCTCTTCCATTTCTGGTAATCGGAATAAACCTGAGCCTAAGAACAGGTTAGAGGTCGGGCAGAAAGCAATGGCAGATTCCGTGTCGGCTAGGCGCTTACATTCGCAATCAGACAAGTGAATGCCATGGGCGAAAACCGAACGTTTGTGCAGTAGGCCATAGTGGTCATACACATCCAAATAGCTGTCGCGCTCTGGGAACAGTTCTTTTACCCATTCAATCTCTTTCTCGTTTTCAGAAAGGTGCGTGTGTATATACACATCTGGGTACTCTTCTAGCAATTTACCAACGGTAGCCAATTGTTCTGGTGTACTGGTTGGCGCGAAGCGAGGCGTTACGGCATAGTGCAAACGACCACGCTTGTGCCACTTTTCGATTAACTCTTTTGAGTCTGCATAGCCAGATTCTGGTGTGTCGGTGAGGTAATCAGGCGCGTTGCGATCCATCAGAACCTTACCCGCGATCATACGTAGGTTACGCTTCTCGGCTTCTTCAAAGAATACGTTAACCGACTCTTTGTGTACCGTGCCAAATACGAGTGCAGTGGTGGTGCCGTTGCTTGCCAATTCGTCTAGGAATAGCTTCGCCACTTTGTGTGCGTAAACTGGGTTTTTGAAGCGCTTTTCTTCTGGGAAGGTGTAGTTCTCTAACCAATCAAGAAGCTGCTCACCGTAAGACGCGATCATCCCTGTTTGAGGGTAGTGGATGTGCGTATCAATAAAGCCAGAGGTGATCAGCTTGTCTTTGTATTGTTTTACTTCGAGTGTTTTAGGTTGGCGAGCTAATACCTCATCGGCATGGCCTAAGTCGACGACATGGCCGTTCTCAACCACTAAAACACCGTCTTCAAAATAGTCGTAAGACTCATCGATGCCGACATCTTTTGGGTCGGCGACGCTGTGTAAAATACTGGCGCGATAAGCTTTGCGTTGCGTTGTCATGTTTACTTCCTTTTAATGACTTCAGCGACGTTATGGCCACTGAAGCTTTGCGACTTTTATTAGGCGATCTTCTCTTCCAATGGTGGTTCGCCTACGTCGCTTGGTTGACTGTGTTGATCGGTCAAATCCTGATTTCGATATTGTTTGGTTGGGCGCTTTTGTTCAAGTGCTTGGCCTTGATAGTGTGCGATCAGTTCACCCGCAACCGACACCGCAATTTCGGCAGGGTGTTTACCATTCACAGCGCTAATACCAATTGGGCAAATCATGGTTTCAATTTGCTCTTGGCTATAGCCGCGTTGCTCTAAGCGGAAGTCGAACTTCTTGCGCTTAGTGAGTGATCCAATCATGCCGAAGTAACGGCTGTCTTCACGGTCGATGATGGCCTTAGTTAGGTCAAAATCGAGCTGGTGGTTGTGCGACATTACAAGGTAATAGCTGTTCGGTGGCATGTGTTTCACCTCGCCTACTGGGTCGTCTGAAACAAGCTTTTTCACACCGTGTGGCAGTGTTTCAGGGAACACTTCTTCACGTTCATCAATCCAGGTCACACGGAAGGGCAGAGTCGCGACAATGTGCAGCAGCGCTTTGGCAACGTGCCCAGCGCCAAACAGCACAAGGTGATTCTGCTGAGTGCCAATCGGCTCAAAGCTTAACGTTGCCATTCCGCCACAACACTGGCCTAAACGAGCACCGAGGTTGAAGCGTTCCACTTTGAGTGATTTCTCGCTGGCAATCAGCATCTCGCGAGCCATTTTAGTGGCCACATGTTCAAGATGACCACCACCAATCGTAGCGATGATTCGGTCACGAGTGACAAGCATTTTGGTGCCCGCATCGCGTGGAACGGAACCTCTGTCTTCGAGCACCGTCACCATCACACACGGTTCGTAGTTCTCTTCCAGTTTTGCCAGTTCGTGAATCCAATTATCCTTAAACATATGTCCTCCTAAATCCCTTCTATACTTCCCAAGCTATCATGAGCCTTATTAAGCCGTTTCTGATTGAGCATCGACCGAAGTCGGAGCCGTTTCAGTGACTTCTTGAATAGCCATCAGAATACGCTCTGGTGTCGCAGGTGTGTTGAGCTTAGGAATCGCGCCATCGACGGCTACATAGCTAATGGCGTCTTTCAGTGCGCTCCATACCGACATACCCAACATGAAAGGCGGTTCACCCACGGCTTTCGAGTTGAAGACGGTGTCTTCTGGATTGTTGCGGTTTTCTAAAAGGTGCGTTCTGAAATCAATTGGCATATCAGCTATCGCTGGAATTTTGTAACTTGCAGGGCCATTGGTCATCAAGCGGCCTTGCTGGTTCCAAACCAACTCTTCCGTGGTTAACCAGCCGACACCTTGTACGAAGCCACCTTCGACTTGGCCGATATCAATCGCAGGGTTCAATGAAGCGCCTACGTCATGCAGAATATCGACACGCAGAATCTTGTTCTCGCCAGTCAGGGTATCGATGATGACTTCTGAACAAGAAGCACCATAGGCGTAGTAGTAGAACGGACGACCACGCGCCTTCTCGTGGTCGTAATAGATCTTCGGAGTGCGATAGAAGCCAGTGCTTGATAGCGAGATTTGGTTGAACCAAGCCAGTTCAACAAATGAGTTGAAGGTCATGATCTCATCGCGGATCTGCACCATGCCGTTTTTAAACACCACTTCTTCAGGCCACACTTTGAAGTGCGAAGAAGCGAAGTCGATCAGGCGCTGCTTAATGGTTATTGCGGCGTTTTGCGCGGCCTTACCGTTGAGGTCGGCGCCCGATGAGGCTGCGGTTGGTGATGTGTTCGGAACTTTGTCTGTGTTTGTAGCGGTGATCTGTATACGTTCGACATCGACTTGGAACTCCTGTGCAACGATTTGTGCCACTTTGATGTTCAAGCCTTGCCCCATTTCCGTACCACCGTGATTCAAATGAATACTGCCATCAGTGTAGATATGGATAAGCGCACCTGCTTGGTTCAAGAAAGTCGCAGTAAACGAGATGCCGAATTTCACCGGTGTGATAGCAAGACCTTTCTTCAAGATAGGGCTCTGCTTGTTGAACTCGGCAATGTCTTTACGACGTGCGTGATAGTCACTGCTGCGTTCAAGCTGTTCGGTTATCTCAGGTAAAAAGTTGTCTTCAACGGTTTGGTAGTAATGGGTCACGTTACGGCCTTCTTCGCCGTAGTAGTTCGCCTTACGTACTTCCAAAGGATCTTTTTTCAGGTAACGCGCAATCTCGTCCATGATGTGTTCAATCGTCATCATGCCTTGTGGACCACCAAAGCCACGATACGCAGTGTTCGATGCTGTGTTGGTTTTGCATCGGTGACCGACCACAGTTGCATCGCCTAAGTAATAAGCGTTGTCTGAGTGGAACATTGCGCGGTCTACGATAGAACTTGATAAGTCTGGTGAGTAACCACAGTTACCTGCAACGGTAATGTCGGCACCTTGAATCACACCATTGTCGTCAAAACCAACTGTGTATTGATTGTAGAACGGGTGGCGTTTACCGGTTTGCTGCATGTCTTCATTACGCAGCAGACGCATTTTGGTCGGTCGGCCTGTAAGGTGGGCAATCACCGCAGCCATACAGGCTGGAGAGGCTGCTTGAGTCTCTTTACCACCGAAACCACCACCCATACGACGCATATCAATCACGACTTTGTGCATCGGCACGCCAATCACTTCCGCAACCAGCTTTTGAACTTCGGTCGGGTTCTGTGTAGAGGTGTAGACGATCATGCCGCCGTCTTCGGTTGGCATTACACTACTGATTTGCGTTTCTAGGTAGAAGTGTTCTTGGCCACCGATCTCTAGGTCACCAGAGATCACGTGTTTCGCTTTTTTCAGTGCTGCTTTTGAGTCACCACGCTGTTGAGTGTGGCTTTCTGTTACGAAGTGCTCTTTTGCCAGCGCTTCTTTCACATCAAGAATGGCTGGTAGCTCTTCGTATTCAATAACGGCTGCGTGCGCGGCTTTGCGTGCGGTTTCTAGATCGTTAGCTGCCACAGCAATCACCGGTTGGCCGTAGTATTCTACTTTGCCATCGGCAAGCAGTGGGTCGCCCGGTAGGATTGCACCAATGTCCAATTCACCTGGTACGTCTTTGGCTTGAATGGCAATCGCCACGCCTTCAAATTCGTAACACGGTGATAGGTCTATTTTGGTGATGTTGGCGTGTGCTTGAGTGCTCAGGCGTGCGTAGACGTGCAGCTGATTTGGGAACTCTAGGCGGTCGTCAATGTATACCGCTTCGCCCGTGACTTGCTTGGCTGCACTGTCGTGTTTTACGCTTTTACCTACGCCAGTTTTTAGGTCTTGTTTTGCAATGGTAACCATCTCTTCGTGGGTCATCGCATTGCTCTTGTGAACAGAGGAATTTGATTTAGACATAAGACGTTACCCTTGTTTCGATTTGGTTGTTTTTGTTCTGCTGTTCAATGAAGTAACGACGCAACATATTGGCTGCCGACAATGAACGGTATTCTTGGCTGGCACGGAAATCAGATAGCGGCTCAAAGTCGTTATACAGTTCCTGCATCGCTAACTTAATATTAGCGTCTGTCCATGGTTTGCCTAATAACGTATTTTCACAACGCGCCGCGCGCTTAGGTGTTGCAGCCATACCGCCGAAAGCGATACGAGCGTAAGAAACCTTGCCGTCTTCGATTTGAATATCAAACGCACCACACACCGCAGAGATGTCGTCGTCTAAACGTTTAGACAGTTTGTAAGCTCGGAAGCTGTCGTTAGTTGGCTTAGGAATGATGATCTGTTCAATGAACTCACTCTCTTTTTGCGCCGTCACTTTGTAGCTGATGAAGTAATCTTCAATCGGCATGGTGCGTGACTCGTCACCGCAACGAAGTTTGATCTTTGCGTTAAGGGCAATCAGCAGAGGAGGGGTGTCACCGATAGGCGAAGCATTCGCTACATTACCGCCGATGGTGCCTTGGTTACGCACTTGCAGTGAAGCAAAGCGATGCAGCAGTTCACCAAAATCTGGGTAGTGTTTTTTCAATAGTGAGTAAGAATCACTGATAGGCAGGTTGGCACCAATGATTAGATCGGTGTCGGTCTCTTCACATACCTTCATGTCTTCAACAAGGTTCACGCTGATCAGTGTTTCAATCTCACGATGGAATTGCGTCACTTCCAGCGCTAAATCCGTACCGCCAGCAACCAGCTTAGCGTTCGGGTGGGCTTGAAAAAGCTTGGCCAACTCATCGGTGCTTTTTGGGGAAAAAGCGGTGAGGTGACCAAGGCGTAAGTTGGCCTCAGTGTCTTGAATGCTTTCTAGCTTCTTGATGGTGTTGCGTTCAAGTTCAGCAAATTGGTCGATCAAAGGTTGGTCTGTTGAAAGTGACATCGCAGCATCAACAATTGGTCGGTAGCCTGTACAACGACATAGGTTACCCGCCAGTGATTCCATGACGTCTTCTTTGCTCGCATCGGGTTTGTTTTTGCCTAGGGCAAACATCGACATGATGAAGCCCGGCGTGCAGTAACCACACTGTGAACCGTGAAAATCAACCACCGCTTTTTGCACTGGGTGCAATGAGCGATCTCGATTTTGCAGATCTTCTACTGTGATCAGTTGCTTGCCATGCAGCGCTGAAACGAACGTAAGGCAAGAGTTCACCGAGCGGTATTGCAGTTGTCCATCAACCACTTCACCCAGAACTACCGTACATGCGCCACAGTCGCCCGACCCACAACCTTCTTTTGTACCCGTCTTATTTATCTTGGTACGAAGGTAGTTGAGCACTGTCATATTTGGCGACAGATTATCTTCGCGTCTTATTTCCTGATTGAGCAAAAAAGTAATCAAGAGACCTCCTTGTAAATCGACATATTTCCATGTGTATTCTTTTTGACTTCTAGGTCAATAATTATCCATCCTGACCCTTCGGTCAACTATTTATTTACAAAAATGCAACAAAGATGGCTTGTCGTGAATTGTGTACAATTTAATTTTGGTCATAGTCGTATGTTTTATAAGGGTTTGGATTGAGATTGAACAGTTTTATGGTGTGAATGAATGGATAGCTATGTATACAAGATAAAGACAAGATTTATGGCACTGTTGGGAGTGATTCTGTAGAGGCTAAGATCGTTGTTGAGGCTAGAATAGACAGTGTTTTAGATGGATGTGAGCCGATCGTCGTCTTTATTTTTAGGTGAGAGGGCATAAAAAAGAGAAGCAAACGCAGGGGCTTACTTTTCTCCAATTTTGTTAACGAAAAGCTGTTAACAAAAAGTTGTTAACAGATGGTTATCAATCGTTTGTTGAATCGTCTATGACTTACTCTTAAGCAGATCTGAGAACACGACATGCAGATCACTAGAAGCTGTGCTGCTGTCTAGGTTGAGCTTCGAACGAATATGGCTTAGGTGTTCTTGCATCAACTCTACGGCTTGTTGTTCATTGCCTGACTCTATCGCATCCAGTAAGCCTGAGTGTTCGTCTAGAGAACAGTTCGAGTGGTTGCCCGTTTCGTACTGAGCGATCAGCAGTGAAGTTTGCGATACCAAGCTGCGTTGGAAAGCCAGCAGTGGCGCGTTCTCTGCCATTTCAGCCAATTTGATGTGGAACTCACCAGATAAACGTAAGCCAGAACCATAGTCACCTTGGTCAAAGGCGCAGTTCTCTTTCGCGACCAGTTTTCTACACTCGTCGATTTGGGCTTTGGTTGCGTTTTTCACCGCTAGCTCAGTGATAGCAATTTCCATCACTTCACGTGCTTTAAATATCTGCTTGGCTTCGTCTACTGTTGGGGCTGCAATCACAGCACCTCGGTTAGGACGGATCACCACAACTTGTTCTAAGGAGAGGCGCAGCAAGGCACGGCGGATAATAGTACGGCTAACGCCAAAGATTTCTGCTAGTGCTTCTTCGCTTAATTTGGTGGCTGGTGGCAGCCTTTGTTCTAGTATCGCGTCGAAGATATGGCAGTAAACAACATCGTCTTGAGTCTGGCCTGTTACTTTCGTTTTTACACCTTTGGAGACAGAGTTTTTGAGAGCTGTCATAGAGATAAGGGCCCTTGTTTAGTCGAGTTGGGTTGGTCGAGAATAATTCATGAGTGTTACTCTATATTGTATACATTTATCTATACAATGCCACCGGATGAAAGTGCGATGCACGCTTATTTGTTAATGACTTATAACATTTAGTTTGCAGTGAACTGCGTGCGTTCTAAAGCTTTAAGTCATTCTTATTGAACTAGACGCGATTATCGCCACAGCTGTAGGCGACGATCTGGCTTATTTCGCTCAGGGTACGACCTGATTGCTGCCGCCACTCGTTGAAAGCCTTACTTGCCGCGACTTGTGCTCGCTTGGTGTTACGACCGCTATCAACCACGTCTGTGCTGCGTAGGTGTGCTTCAACATCTGATGACAAGATGAAGGTATCTTTACCCATTTGGCGCAGAGTGTAGGCACCAGTGTTACCGCCTAATCGCTTGCCGTGTTTCTTCAGATAATCCCAAAGTTCAGTGATACGTTCTGATGGCCAGTCGGCAACCATTTGTGAGAAGGAATCCGCCTCACGCTTAGCATTGTGGATCATGGTGGCATTGGCAGGGATGGTCATCACCTTAGTGAGGTGGCGAATAATGCGCGGGTCTTGCGCTTTTTGTTCCCACATTTCATTCGGCAGCATCAGCATTTTTTCGATATTGAATTCAAAGAACACTTCTTCAAATTGCGGCCATTTCTTCCTCACTACATTCCATGAAATACCACACTGGAATACTTTTTCAGTAAAGGCGGCTAGCCAACGATCGTCGGTGATTTGTGATAGCTCGGCTTGTGAAAGGGGCGCACGAATAATTTTTTCGAGTTCGGCCGCTCCGCCTTTGCGGTGAGCTGCACGTTGGTAAATAGTATCGAATTTTTCTTGGGTCATGAAGGTTCCAAATTACATCTGTGTATCTTGAGTATGTAGCCAATGCTTAATGATATGGGGTCAAATCTAGTAATTAAAACGAACTAGCTAAGCTTTAATTCCATTTGATATAGAGGCCAGGTTTTGCCATTGAATTCTTTGAACTTGGGTTCTTTGTCGACCACTTGAAAGCCAGCTTTGTCGTAGCAACGTTTTGCTCCGATATTCTGTTGAAAGACCGCCAAGCTGATGGTGGTGACATCAGGGATTTGTTTCGCAGCGTCTAATGCACTTTCTATCATGGATTGCCCAAACCCTTTGCCTCGTTGGTTTGGGTGAATGGCCACTCGGCAGAATCGAAGTTCACTGTCTGACATACGTTGAAACTCCATAAACCCGATCAGTTCTGAGTTATTGCCGTTCGAATTCAGTTCAGAGAGAGCACTAGACTCAGAGAAGGTATATAGCTCAACTTGAGGCTCTTGAGAGCGTTCGATGATGGAGGCGGCTTCTAACGGCCAACCAAAGGTTCGTCCGCCCCACAGTACATAGTCTTCGAGTGATGTGAACCAAGTGACGATCTCATTGGCATCGGAGGCTTTAAAGCGGTTTATTTCCATATCCTTGTCTCTTCCTTATCGCGTGTCTCTTTTTCTAAACCGCTAAACTTCCGTGCCCAACTGCTCAAGAAAGCCACGCATGTAATCGGTGCGCTTGTTGGCTTCTAACTTGGCTGATTCTGTATTCATGGTTTCTGCTAGCTTAAACAGCTTCACGTAGAAGTGGTCGACGCTGTAATGCTTGTCATCTAAGTCACGATGTTCAGCGAACGGGTCTTCGTGGTTATACAGCTCAGCATTAAAGCTCTGACCCACATACAAGCAGCGAGCGATGCCAATTGCTCCGAGCGAATCAAGGCGATCGGCATCTTGGACTATCTGAGCTTCTAAGGTTTCAGGTGTGATGTTGGCGCTGTAGCTGTGCGTGACAATGGCATGATGGATCTCATCAAGATAGGACGCGGGATAGTCGATAGATTTGAGGAAAGAGATCGCCTTGTCTGCTGCCATTTGCGAGCTTTTGGCTCTGTCTGGATGGTTCTTAGGAAAGGTGAAACAATCATGAAGGTAAGCGGCGGGTAAAACGACTTCAAGCTTAGCCTGTTCTTGAGCACACAAAGCCTTAGCGGTTTTGACTACGCGCTTAATGTGGCTAATGTCGTGTGCTGCATCTTGTGTCATTTCTCGTTGTGCAAAATCAAGCAGTTGGTCTTCAAACTTTTCCTTCACGCGTCTCTTTCTCCCTATGTAGACGTTAGCAATCTTGTTGATCACCTAGCATTTATTTCACATCGACTTTAACAGTTTCAAGCGCGAGTTTTTATCTTTTATAAAAGGAATACCAACAAAAAAACCGACTCTGTGAGTCGGCTTAATAGAGGGGCTTGTCTACGTTGATAAAAGCATTATCAACGGCAGTCAGAGCTTAAGCTGCAGCTTGTTGAAGCTGCGCTAACACATGATGCAGTGACGGGCTGATCGTGTGACCAAGCGCTTTAACTTCTTCGCAAGGCTCAACCAAATCTGGAATTTGGAAGCTGATCATGTTCGCTGCCATTGATGCACGAATACCGTTGTTTGAGTCTTCAAACGCTAGGCAGGTTTCAGGTGCAACACCTAAGCGTTCTGCCGCGAGTAAGTAGATCTCTGGGTGAGGCTTGCCGTGAGTCACTTCGCAGCCTGTGCTTAATGAGGTGAAGTACGAATCTAGGCCAGCCAGCTCAAGCTTCTTCTTTGCGATATCAAGCTGAGTGGAGGTCGCCACCGCGATTGGAATGTCATTCGATTTTAGCCATTCAAGCAGCTCAATCACGCCATCTTTTACTGGGATTGCTTGGTTTTTAACAATTGCACTGTAGCGGGTGCGCCATTCATTATTCAGCGCTGGGTAATCTAGCCCTTCACCGTAACCGTTTCGAAAAATCTGTTCGATGGTTTTTGCATTACAACCAATGATGCCTAGGTAGACATCTTGCAAAAACGGAACACCTTGCGCGTGACATGCTTCTTCAAAAACCTGCATACAAAGTCGCTCGGTGTCGAGCAGCAGTCCATCCATATCAAAAATAGCAGCTTGAAAATTCATATACGTGGTTCTTTCTGTGTTGTCGTCGTGAGGGCGGGTATTTTGACATAGTGTCTAGTGATAGGCGAGTCAACGTTCAGTAAGAATATATCCAATCGGCTCGGCAATATGCTTCTGAATGACTTTAAATGTGATTGATTGTGGTTGGAATAATATCGTTCAGTTATGAGCCTGATATTTTATAGGCCATCCAGATCTAACAGAAACAATTATGATTATTCCACATAACAAATCTAGCTTGTGCGTCTGGCTTCTTATTACATTTCATAAACTTACAGGTCGGTTTACGTGACCATAATCTTATAAAAAACAATTACCGGGAGCCTGCAATCATAGTGTGACCAAGCAATAAGTAAATGGCTGAGCTTAGGGAGAAAATAACATTAGTCCACATTTTTAGCAGGGTTGCTTATGTTGTATTTTGAGTTTCTATTTTTATTAGTCGTCCTTTATATCGGATCTCGGTATGGCGGTATTGGCTTAGGTGTTGTTTCGGGTATTGGTTTGGTTATCGAGGTGTTTGTCTTCAAGATGCCACCAACCTCTCCACCTGTCACCGTAATGCTGATCATCCTCGCCGTTGTTACTTGTGCTTCGATTCTCGAAGCGGCAGGTGGCTTGAAATACATGCTGCAAGTGGCGGAAAGGGTGCTAAGAAAGAACCCAAAACGCGTTACCCTGATAGCTCCGTTCGTGACTTACTCGATGACTTTCCTATTGGGTACTGGCCACGCGGTTTACTCTATCATGCCGATCATTGGCGATGTCGCACTGAAGAACGGGATTCGTCCTGAGCGTCCAATGGCAGCTGCGTCTGTCGCGTCTCAACTAGCTATTACCGCATCACCAATTTCAGCCGCTGTGGTGTACTACCTCGCGCAGCTTTCTGATATTCAACACTCTATTACACTGCTTTCCATTTTGATGGTGACGGTTCCTGCAACGCTGTTTGGTACGTTTTTGCTTTCTTTGTACAGCCTGAAACGCGGCAAAGAACTGAACGACGATCCTGAATACCAAGCTCGTCTAAAAGATCCTGAGTGGAAAAAGCGTATCGAAAGCACTACTGCGACGTCTTTGGATGAAGTACTGCCAACTTCGGCTCGTAATGCGGTATTGATTTTCCTATTGTCGATTGTCGTGATTGTTATCGTGGCGATGGTGCCTGAGATCAGAACCATCGTAGACGGCGACAAGCCAATCAAGATGTCGGTGATCATCCAAATGATGATGCTCTGTTTCGGCGGTATCATCTTGCTGGCAACTAAAACTGACCCACGTGATGTGCCAAACGGCGTGGTATTCAAATCGGGTATGGTGGCAGCGATTGCTATCTTTGGTATCGCATGGATGTCGGATACTTACTTCCAATACGCAATGCCTCAGTTCAAGTCTGGCATCGTAGAAATGGTAACTAACTACCCATGGACGTTTGCACTAGCGCTATTCATTGTATCGGTTGTGGTGAACTCGCAAGCCGCTACTGCACGTATGATGCTGCCTGTTGGTCTTGGCTTAGGACTAGACCCAGCCCTGCTTATCGGCTTGATGCCAGCGGTTTACGGCTACTTCTTCATCCCTAACTACCCATCAGATATCGCAACGGTGAACTTCGATGTGTCTGGCACTACCAAGATTGGTAAGTGGTACTTCAACCACTCATTCATGTCGGTTGGTTTGATCGGTGTAGTAGGCGCATGTTGCTTAGGCTACGCACTGGCACAGATTTTTATCGCTTAATTGTCGCTTAATCGACTAGCGAGATAAGAAACGAGAAACAGCGCCTATTGAGGCGCTGTTTTTGTTTCTGACGCTTGAAAAGGTATGTGAATTAAGTAAAAGGCAATTTAGATCAAAATATTAGCTAATATTATTAGTTGCAAGTGGGGTAGTGGTGATATAACGCTATTTTTGTGAGACGAAGAGGCACTAATGATTACTAACTTTGAGCAATTAGAGCAAGATATGGCATCCACTCCATCGTTTGATGGTCAGTTAGCTAAACTGGTCCACCTCAAGAACAGCAATGGAATGAGTGTATCCTTCATGGATATTGGAGCTACTTGGCTGAGTTGTTCTATGCCAGTGAATGAAGTAGCTCGAGAGGTGTTACTTCGCTCACCCAATATGGCTGAACATATGGAGCAGAGCTCTTATTTTGGTGCGATTGTTGGACGTTTTGCAAACCGTATCGCTAAAGGCCAATTCGAACTTGAAGGGAAGCGCTACCAACTCGGGGTTAATAATGGTGAAAACTCATTACATGGTGGAGTAGAGGGCTTTGATAAAAAGCGTTGGAGCATTGTTGAACAAAGTGCACAAAAGGTAGTGTTTACTCTTCATATCAAAGATGGTGATCAAGGGTATCCGGGTAATCTTGGTGTCAAAGTTACCTATTCTCTAACGGATGACAACCAAGTATCTATTTCTTATGAAGCCAATACTGATAAGACTTGCCCCGTTAACTTAACCAATCATGCTTACTTTAATTTGGCTGGTGAGGCTTCTGGTTCGAAAAGCTTGGATCATGTATTGCAGTTGAGTTCAGGCCATTATTTACCAACAGATCAAGGCTTAATACCAACGGGAGAAATAAAGGCGGTTGAGGATACGAGTTTTGATTTTTCAAACGCAAAGCTCATTGGGCGGGATTTTCTGACTGAGTCGGACCAGAAAATGGCTGGTGGTTATGATCATGCTTTTGTGCTTCAGCCTGAAGTGACCGATGGAGAGTCGGTTGCAGCGGTTCTGGTTGCACCTGCCAAAGAAGTCGTGATGAAGGTAAAAACGACGAAGCCTGCTATTCAGTTTTATTCGGGTAACTTTCTAGCAGGGACGCCTGGTAAGAGTAAAAATTATGAGTTGTACGATGGTCTTTGCTTAGAAACCCAATATTTTCCAGATGGTCCTAATAAGCCAGAATGGGGACCTAACCGCGGGCTCCTGAAGTCTGGAGAGCTTTATCAACATCAGACGGTTTATCAGTTTAAGTTTTAGGCCCTAACTATTGGTGGGCTATGTGCCCACCTTATCCGATGGTGTTGAGGATGTACGAATAATCAATTCTCCTTCCACTTTTCGTCTACTGGATAACAAAGGCTGAGCCTCAATTTGCGCCATTAAGGACTCAATCGCTAGCTTGCCCATATCTGAGTAAGGTAATTCAACGGATGTTAACGCAGGAAAACTTTCCGATGCGATTTGTTGGTTATCGTAGCCAACGATCGCGACATCTTGAGGGATCTTAAGCCCTAGTTCAGCCAGTGCTTGATAGCACCCCATCGCCATGTAATCACTGCCACAAAAGATAGCTTCTGGTGGTTGAGCTAACTTAAACAAAGCTAATGTCTGCTGATGTGCTTCTTTTAATGACCAGTTGGCCTCTGCTAAGTAATTGCTGTTCGGGACAATATCGGCATCAATTAGTGCCTGACGGTAGCCTTCACTGCGTTGTTGGCTCGCAAGCATCCAGTTTTCGCCTGTGAGCATAGCAATACGACAATAGCCTTGTTGGATAAGGTGAGAGACCGCTTTGTAAGCACCGATCATATCGGCAGGTAAAATGCTTGGTGCATCGCTATTGCTTTCGTTTGTGCAGTTTAGGAGCACGGTTGGCAGAGGCGTATTGACCCGTTGTTGTTCAAGTTCACGAGTCATGCTCGATGCGTACACCAAGCCTGCATAATCTCCGCTGTTGATTTCCACTTCAATTTTGCTCGCTAGCACTTCATCGTGGCTGTAATTGAAGATCACTAAAATAAAGTCGTTCGCCCAAGCCTCTTCACGCGCTGAGTTTATAGCATCAATAAAAGGGTCATAACTCGATAACCCGTTGACAACCAGTGCTATTTTATTAGGTCGACCCAGCGCATGAGCGACTTTCTTATTTTTGTAGCCAAGTGATTCGGCGGTATCGAGCACTTTACTTTTTGTGGTGTCTGCAATTTTTACAGACGTTGAACCATTAAGTACCAGTGATACCGTTGATTGAGACACACCTGCCGCTGCAGCAATGTCACTCATAGTGATTTTTTTAGCCATCGTAAATTTCAACTCAACTTAGTTAGCTAAAGATATTAGCTAATTATCAGCTTTCGATCACCTGTTAAAGATGGGGATCACAAAAAGTAGTCCGAGCAGTCTGATAGTTGTGATTGCTCACTCGTTTTTAATCTTAGATAGTAGCGATAAAAATGCAGCTCATTATATTAGCTAATATTATTAGTTAATAATTTAGTTTCAAGGTGAGTAAGATGAAAAGATGGTCTGAAGACAAAGCGTGGCAATGGCAACAACAACATGGATGGTTACGTGGATTTAATTACTTACCAAGGACGGCTGTAAACTGGAACGAAATGTGGCAAGCAGACTCATTTTCACCAGAAATAATGGAACAAGAGTTGGCTTGGGCGAGAGAGGTTGGCTACAACACGCTGCGTACCAATTTGCCTTTCATTGTGTGGCAAGTCGACCGCCAAGGACTGCATGAGCGCATTGATCATTTCTTAGATATTTGTGAACGAAACCAGATTAAGGTAATGATGACCCCAATGGATGATTGTGGATTCTCCGGTGACCATCCGTATCTAGGTCAACAAAAAGCCCCCGTCCCTGACCTGCATAATAGCCAAGCTGCGGCCAGCCCAGGTCGTAATGTTGTTATGGATAAGTCACAGTGGGGTGACGTTGAAACTTACATCCGTGACATTATCTCGACTTATAAAAACGACCCGCGTATTGCGATTTGGGATCTGTACAACGAGCCTACCAACCGTATGATTTTTACCACCAATGGTGAGCTAGCTTACGATGAAGAAATGGAGACGTTCAGCCACGAGTTGATGGAAAAAGCGTTTGAGTGGGCGCGCGATGTGAACCCGACTCAGCCCCTAACGGTGGGTGCATGGCATTGCCCTAGTATTCTCGACCGTAGTTTGCCTATTTTTGAGCATCCAACCGATCGCCGAGCGATGGAGCTATCGGACATTATCACTTTCCATGCTTATCTTCCGTTGGATTTGTTCCATGAAGCGCTGAAAGTTGTGCAAGCGCACAATCGCCCGATGATGTGTACCGAGTGGTTAGCACGTCATGCACAATCTTCCTTACATGAACAGCTGCCAATTTTTAAAGATAAGAATATTGGCTGCTATCAATGGGGATTAGTGAAAGGTAAAACACAAACGCACCTTCCTTGGCCTGAAATTAAACGCAATGACGTTAACTATGCCAGTCAGTGGTTCCACGATCTGCTTGATGAGCAAGGACAGCCATATGATGCAAGCGAAGTACAGTTGATTCAAACACTCGCAGAGGTGGAATAACTGTCATTTAGCCGGCCTAGAGAAAAAGGTCGGCTTCTAAACTAGAATTAAATCAATCGAGACGTGAACAATGACTACTATAAAAAATAGACTGAACAATAGAGAGCTGATTTCTTATTTCGGTTATGGCGTGGGCCAATGCTTTAGTTTTGGCTTGGTTGGCTCGTTCATCTTGTACTTCTACACCGATATTCTAGGTATTTCGCCGATTGCTGCGAGTACCATATTTCTTATTGCACGAGTGTGGGATGCTGTTAATGATCCGTTGATTGCTGGCTATATGGATACGTTAGAATCTCGCTTCGGTAAGTTCCGTCCCTACATGTTGTTTACTCCGTTTTTGATTGTATTGGTGACCATCGCTGCCTTCTATAATATCGATGCGGACATGTCGACTAAAGTGATGTATGCGGGTATCACTTATATTCTGTGGGGTACCCTTTACACCATCTCTGACGTGCCATTTTGGTCAATGTCGTCGGTGATGACTGATGAGCCTCAAGAGCGTGCCAAAGCAGCAACGTGTGCCATGTTAGGTGTTAATGCTGGTATTGGCGCAACGCTAGTTATTTTTCCTAAATTAAGCGCATTTTTTGCTGATGGTCGTGCTGATCAAGGTTACTTACCTGCTGTTATCGTATTGATGGTGGCAGGTCTGCTGTTTATGCTGAACGGTTTCTACAATACCAAAGAGCGTATTTCGACGGCGAGCTGTGAAAAAGTAACACTGAAAGATACTTTTCAAGCGGTACGTAAAAACAAGCCATTATTCTTCATCTTGGCTGCATTCTTTATGAATGTGTTCTTCAATCTAGTTAATGGTTTATACATTTTCTTTTTCACCTACAACATGGGCGATGCAGGTTTAGTTTCATTGATTGGTACTATCACTTTAGTCAGTGCTATCGCGTGTTTAGCGACGCCAATCCTAACTAAACGTTTCAAGAAGAGAGATATCTTTATTGCGCTATGTGTGTTGGAAATTATCGCACGTGTTGGTTTTTATCTAACAGGTTATGACAACACAACGGTGGTGATGATGTGGCTGGCAGTAGTAACGGGGCTCTTTATGATGACTAACCCGCTTATTTCAGCGATGATTGCAGATACCGTTGAATACTCTTACTACCATAGTGGTAAGCGTACAGCAGCGATAACTTTCTCTGGCCAAACATTTACAGGTAAATTATCCGTTGCGGTAGCAGGTGGTTTAACAGGTCTGATCCTGACAACTATTGGTTATGTTCCAAATGCGGACCAAACAGAAACAGCATTGAATGGCATGTTCTTTTGTATTGCTTTACTGCCGGCTTTAGGGGCTTTGGTACGTATATTTATTATGTCTCGTTATACCTTTACTGAAGACCAGCATGCAATTTTACGCGAAAAACTTGAGCGTGGTGAGTTTGCTGAAGGGGTTGTTGATAAGTCAGGAATTACGCACAAAGCGACGTCTTAGTTGTTGAGGTTATTACCACTCATTGCATCCTAGAAAACAGCGCCTAAATTGGCGCTGTTTTTGTTTTAACAGGTTTCGTTTATTAGCTTTTAAATGAACTATTAACGTGGCTCAAAAGCCAAAGACTGAATCGCTTCTTCAATCGTCAGGAAGTGGATCTTCATCAGGCACACTTCGGCTTTCTGGAACTCATGATTTCGTATCAGCTTAGTCACGCTTTCTACTGAATACTGCTCAGTTCGTTTCGCTAGCGACAGTTGATTTGAGTTCGATTGCAGCGAGTAGCTGTCGCCTTCAGAATCGATGAGGTAATCATCTTCGCCCAAGATCATGTCTGAGCATTCTGCCTGAAAATCGTTCTCGGATGCGACGTAAATAAGCTCATCATCACCGTCGAGTTTTACCAAAGATGGCCAACTGATCATTACTGCCCTTTCTATGTGCTGCTTACTGCTTTTAATAGTGGTGACGACAAGCAATTATATAAAAGTTATCGTCATCTGCTTTATACACGAATCGATTCTTGTCATCGATTCGTCTTGACCAAAAGCTAGACAGGTTGCCGACTAGTGGCTCCGGCTTTCCAATCCCTTCAAAGGGCGTTCTTTTGGCGGCTTCAATCAACTTATTTAGTTTCTTGAGCGTTTTCTTGTCTTGGGTTTGCCAGTATAGGTAATCTTCCCAAGCATTATCTGTAAATACAATCTTTCGATCATTCGTCATTATTCAATTCTCGAACGGTTGTATTTCCGGTTTCGAGTTGAGCAATGGATTCAGCCAATCTTTCAGCGTTTTTAGGCGAGCTCATTAGGTACAAGGTTTCTTGCATTGAATTAAAATGATCAAGAGACATTACCACGGCATCTTCTGAATCTCGTCTGGTTATTACCGTAACATCAGAATCGTCTACTACTCTATCGAGCACAGACTTAAGGCTATTTCTGGCCTCAGTAAAAGAAACAATATTCATCACTTATTTACCCTGTTGTTTTTGGATATGTTTAATCTTTCTATATACACAGAATAGTTAATCATTCATGAATTAACTATTCTACATGTTCCGCTTGTTGTACATGTTATATCAGAGCTTACACATGATCAACTTATGGTACATGTCATTCATTGTAAATATGCAGAGAGTTACTGACTCAAAATGCTATTTACTCAAAGATCGGCCTAATGGTGCGAAGTAACCTTGCAGGGCTTGGTATATCTGTTCTCGGTGCGCCATATCAGGATACACGGGGTACATATCAGGCTTGGTTGTGCCATCGACTAGATAAGCGTTCTTGATCTCTGAACAGGATTCAATCACCGACTCAAAAGCTCGCGCCATCATCTCTGTGGGCAAGGAGAAGTAACGAGCAGACATCGCTTTGTCGGCAATAACGCTGCGCGCCACGTAATCGTGTTTATCTAAGTTGTTGTCGCTGAGCAATGTGGCGTCAAACAGAGACATCAAACTTTCGTTTAATGGATGAGGTCTTACTTTTCTATCGTGTAACCAACAATCACTGGCGAACAAAATGTGTTTTCGAGGGCCTGAGGTATCACCAATTTCAAACGCCTTTTCAGCAATGTAGTGGTCAAACGCATGCCAGAACTCATGCGCTAACGCACCTGCCCCTGCGTTTTTAGCGAGGGCTAATTCTCTTTGGTTTGGCGCGTAGTGTGCTTGTACACCCTTTCTGCCACCACTGCCGAACGCTAAGCCTAATGTGCCACGCAAGCCAATTGCTTCTGGTGGCAAAGCCAAGATGTAAGCCAAATCTGCTAGCGAATCGAATATCAGATTCGCAGCGAGCTCTTTCTCTTCTTTTGTTACCCAAGCGCCCACACGAATGCTGCCCATACCGAAGGTCTGTTTGATGTCCATGAAAGACACCTGATCGCCATGTCGGTAGTCTGGGCCTTCGCGCGTTTTGTATTTAAAGTGAGTTAACTTCAAAAGGGTCCTTGGAAACAGACGTAAGAATGAATAGTGTGCTCAGTGAGATGCGCCTGTGTGAGATGCATCTCTTGGAATTAAAGGACGTTAGCACTTTTGATAGCAAATTGCCGAACAAAATTAGTTTAGATTGAGTTCGAAAGCTTCCCATGAAGTTGGGTTACCTTCACGAGTGAGTGGAAAGAGTGGCTGTTGTGGTTTTGCATAGCTTAATCGGTGCAGTCTTTGAGTTACGTGGTAGCTATCAAGCCCTGATACCGTGACCAAATCCAACGCTTCTAAATCAAGGTAGCCATCCGGCATCACGGCGCGTTTGGGTGCGTGAATCGTTATAACTTCACCGATCAACATTTGCGTTTGATTGCTTTCGATTGTTATCTGTTCTTTGAACGCTAACCCTATCTTTAAACTGCTCTCCAAGACGAAGGGAGCGGGGAATGTGTCGTCATAATAGGCCGTTAAGCCGACCGCGTTGAATTCTGAGACTGGTTTAGGGTAGCGAGCCGAGGTTTGATGGGCCTTTTTAACAAAGTCAGCACCAATGCTGTTAACGGTGAAGTACTTAGTTTCTAGGATGTTTTCTAGCGTATGACGTCGGCTTTTATCTGGGCGAACAATAAAACCAAGCAGCGCGGGATCAGACCCTAGGTGAATGACAGAGCTCACTATCGCAAGGTTTTCAAGCCCCTGTTTATCACAAGTACCAATTAGGTTGGCGCTTTTAAATCCAGATAGGGAGTTAACCAAACGAATGCGGTGGCGCGGGTCCATTGTTTGGATATCTTGTTTAGAAAGGGTCATGTCCTTCATATCTTCTCTTCTTCTAATTTATTGTTATCTTCGAGCATGCTCACTAACGGACTTATATGTACGAAGAATCCGCTTTTATCGATCAAAGAGCGCTTATTGGCCGTGGGCAGTTTGTCTCTTTTATCTCTGCTACAGCACAATGAACGAGATCCTTTGCATAGATTTACGTACGTTGACGTCCCTTTACATCACAGGAGCTAAAGTAATGATGTCGTCTTTATGAGTGTTAACAAATGAAAACAGTCCGCAATATCATTTGGGCAATGATTGCCACAATGTCAGCCTTTTGGTTTGCGATGGAACCGCAATTATTCACTTCAAGCGATGTCTTTGAATGGCGCTCAGCCATGATTCAGTACTCAGGTATTTTGTCTCTGGTGTTAATGTCCATCACAATGATCTTGGCGATGCGTTTGCCTATGGTTGAGAATTGGCTGAAAGGTATGGATAAAGCATATCGAGTCCATAAATGGCTCGGTATCGGTGGTGTTGCACTGGGTGTGACACACTGGTTGTGGTACCAAATACCTAAGTCATTGGTGGTGTCAGGTGTGTTAGATAAGCCTGTTCGACACGATGGTTCAGGGCCGCAAGCTGTTTTGACTGGATGGGAGTTATGGGTCAATGAATTACGCGGTATTGCTCAGAGTATTGGCGAGTGGGGCTTCTACTTGTTGCTCATTTTACTGGTGGCGTCACTATGGGCGGCAGTGAAGTACAAACCGTTTAAATTGTCGCACCGTCTGATGTCGGTTGCGTACCTGTTTATCGCTTTCCACTCAGTAATCCTGCTTAAACGAGCGTATTGGGGAGAACCTATTTATTATCTAACTGTGGCATTTGCTTTGGCTGGGTCTATCGCAGCGATTTACAGTTTGTTGGGCTTGGTTGGGCGTCGTAATCGTCACTCAGCGACGATTATCTCGACTCGCTATTTTCCACAAGCTGAAGTGATGGAGCTGGTGTTAAAACCGGAGGCATCTTGGCAAGGTCACAAAGCTGGGCAGTTTGCGTACTTGCGTTTCGGTAATGAAGACCCGCATCCGTTTACCATTGTTTCTGGCAGTGATGATCCAGAGCTGCGCTTTTTGATCAAAGAGCTGGGTGATTTTACTAATGGCCTATATGAACGAGTGAAAGCGGGCGATGCGGTTACGGTTGAAGGACCCTATGGTCGACTTTATTTTGACCTAAGCAAGCCACAAATTTGGATTGCTGGTGGTGTCGGGATAGCGTCGTTTTTTGCAACACTTGAAGCGCTCAAAACAGAACGAGATCATCCTCGTATTCAACTGTTTTATTGTACTCGCGGTGTTGATAAGCAATTAATCGATGAGTTGTGGCACCTAGCACACGCGGTTGGTGTGAAGTTGACCGTGATAGATACCTTGCACTCACCGCGGCTAAACGCCGGAAGAATTGTCAATCAATGTGGCGACCTCAACGAGTACGAGATGTATTTCTGCGGGCCGGAGTTGTTCTCTACATCACTGAAAAAAGAATTAGACACCTATCAATTTGATATTGAAAAGCACTACCACGAAGAGCTGTTTGTGATGCGTTAAAGCCAACTATTGGAGCTGTGATTGTTAAATTAGTCAATCGGCACAGTGTAAAAAGGCGTAAAGTCACTCAATTTGTTATTGCAGCGGTTTGCTATTGAGCGATACCATATAGGGCTGTTTCTTTGGTAAAGATGTAATTATGTCAGATGAAAAACTCGCACTCGAATGGATGCGCCAACAAGCTCATAAAGTTGACCCATACGTTATCGATCCATCGTTTGATGAATGCGTTGAGTTGCTTGATCCTGCCTTCAAGAAAGGCAAGAGTGTTGCTCAACTCAAGTATCTGTTATCAGAAGCAGATCGCCGAGCGGGCGCGGCAGAACGTAAGCATGCGGCTTTAAAATACGCCAAAGAGAAAAGCCCAAATGCTGGTCAAATCTTGCGACTGCAAAGCAAGCTTCAACAAGTTCAGTTGGCTCTCAAGCTTGCCACTGGCGATAACAATATGACCATATCTCAGTTCTGTGCGGAGTACGATGTCTCTAAGCGTGACGGCAATACGGCATGGAATGAAAAGTTGGTGGAGCAGGGTAAGAGAAAGTAGTCTTTTAAACGCTTTATTCTTCTATAAACTGTCACGTTAGTTAATGTCATACACTTTTCAAAAAACGACCTATTGTTATCAATGAACGCCTTTCTAAAGCCTGAAAAATCGCTTCTCAGGCTTTAATTTTTATAGCCAACCTGTTGCATTTTTTAGCGCCTTTCCTAATTCTCGTACTGGATTTTCTCTCTATTTTTCTGAGATATCTAATGTGCGTGATACACTATTTTTCGCCCATTAATCAATTTCACTTGTGACAAAGTTATCAGAATTATGCATTTTCGGTAACGTTCCCGAAATTATCGATCTATCATCCACTCAGATACAAAAGTGAAGTAATCAACACGACTGATTTCTATTTCTTCTTCGATATAGAGCTTATACATCAAAAGTATAAGCCGAAATGTGCTTACGAATTGTTTTGGGAACGTTTGCAAACAATCCAAAACAATTAACGTGAGAACATCAGAATGAAACGACACATTTTAGCGGTTGCTGTAACAATGGGGCTAATGACTACATCGGTATTAGCAAGTGAAGACGTTGCAGCATTAGAGCAACGTATTAATGAATTAGAACAAAGGGTTGCACAAACAGAGCAGGTCTCTACCGAGGCCAATGAAAAGGCTTCTTCGTTTGAGTTTCACGGCTATGCTCGCTCTGGGTTATTGATCAACGACGACCTAAACGGCGCGACAGGTACTGGTCCTTACATGACAGCGGCGGGTGCCATTGGAGCTCCAATTGGACGTCTTGGTGTTGAAGATGATCATTACGTTGAAGCGAACTTGATTCATAAGCGATTTGCAGACGATGGCTCTAGTGCTTTGTTTCGCATCATGTTGGCCGACAGTACTGAGACAAATAACGAGTGGACTGCCAGCGAAAGCCAGTTGAATGTGCGACAAGTGTATTCAGAACTGAACCGTCTGAGCATGTTCTCTGAATCTGAAGCGTTTTCTGAAGCAACGTTTTGGGCGGGTAAACGATTCGATCGCGACAACTTTGATATTCACTTTTTCGATTCGGATATTGTCTTCTTATCAGGTACTGGTGCGGGCGTTTATGACGTTCAGATGAGCGACAACTGGAAAGCGAATTTCTCTATTTATGGCCGAGATTTTGGTGAGATTGATAGCTCGTCAACAGATGTAGAAAACTACATTGCAACCATGAATAACCGTATTGGCCAATGGCAAGTGATGTTGAGCGGTATGACATCAGCAGACAACGATAGCCGCCTAAATGGCGCAGCTGAAAGCGGTGTACACGCAATGTTTGCGTACCATGGAGACAACTTCTTTGGTCTGAGCGAAGGCTTCTCTAAAACGGGTATGTTAGTGGGTAGTGGCCTAGGTGCAGAGCTAAAAGGCATCGGTTCAAATGGTGATCTACTGGATGACGCGAAAGCCGTTCGCCTGTTTAGCTACGGTGTCACTCGCATTGGCGACAACTGGCGCTTAGCACCTGCATTAATGGCAGAGCATAGCCAAGACCGTTTGAAGAAGAATGACGAGTTCACATGGGCTTCTTTAAACGTTCGATTAGCTCAAGAGTTCACAGAGAACTTTGAGATGGTTTACGAAGGTTCATTGCAATACATGGATTTAGACAACTCGACAGAGCAAGCGAGCGGCGGTTTCTACAAAGCGACAGTTGCACCAACACTGAAGCTTTCAACTAGCACTGGTTTCTTTGATAGGCCTGAACTGCGTTTCGCTGTGAGCTATGTGGATTGGAGTGAAGACCTGAATGGTTACTCGATTAGCACTGAAGCAGATGCTGCAACGATGGGAGAGGGCGGCGAGGTTCTGTTTGCACTGCAGATGGAAACTTGGTTCTAATTGCTTGATATATCGTTTAGATAGAGAGTGTTACTCATGATGTGATAGTCGCATCACCAAATGCCAACCTTATCGTTTCAACTCGAAGGTTGGCATTTTTTATCTTGGGATAACCTGATCTCTGAAATAAATCGCTAGCAAGACTCTCGGTCAATAGTGGTGAAGGTCAACACCATCTTGCTCATTTCAAAGCCTTTTTTCTCAATACGGTCGAGTAGCAGCTTGGCTCCATTTTCTCCCGCTTTATCAAACGCATAGTTAAACGTAGACAGCGTTGGTGTGCATACTGAAGCAAGTTCATCATCACCCACGCCGAGTACCAAGACATCCTTTCCTGGAACGAGGCCCGCTTCTTGAATTGCTCTGATCGCACCGATTGCGATACGGTCAGTGGCGCAGAATAGGCCGTCGAGCTTGGTGTGCTCCTTGAGATACTGCTTCGCCAGTTGGTAACCTGATTCTATGGTGAAGTCGCCACGGGCGTGAAATTGCAGTGTGAGGTCGTTAAATTGAAGCGATTGAGCGAAGCCTTCCGATCTCATCTTATCAACCGCAATATCATCACCTTGCACACCGATGAATCCCATATGCTTACAAGCTTTCGCTATGAGGCGATTACCCGCTTCAAACCCTACGCGAGTGTCGTCGTGCACAATGCTTGGGATGTTAAACATTGACCCGTCTTGACCAACCAATACCACGGGTACGGCAGAGCTTTGAATCGCTTTGACTAATTGGTTGTCGAGGTGGGTCGCGTACAGGATGATACCTTCAACACGCCTCTGGTTAAATATCTGAATATATTCAAGTTCTTTATGGTGTGTTTGGTGTGTGCTCGCTAATAATACATGCTTGCCCGCTTGCTCTAAGACGGCGGTTAAACCATCGACACCCTGAGAGGTGGCATGGGAAGAAACCCTAGGAACAATCACGCCAACCAGGTTGGTTTTTTGGGACTTTAAGTCTTTAGCGACTTGGTTTGGGAGATAGCCACACTCTTCAACTGCTTTACGCACCTTCACCTTGGTCGCGTCTTTTACGCCATACTCATCATTGATTACTCTTGAAACCGTCGACTTGGAAACTCCAGCGAGACGAGCGACATCATGAAGACTAGCCATTATTCATTATCCAATTGTAATTTTAGTTTTGGGATTGTTTGCAAACAGAGCATCAAATTTACCTGTTATTAGGGGATTTTAACCCTGTCTTCTTATCCTAGGGAGATAATTTGAAGATCATTCTCACACTATTGAGCAGTTATCTTTGATCATTTGTTATTTCTAGGCAAAAATTTGTTTTGCAAACGTTCCCGAAAATTCAAAAGCTCAAATGATAATCCAATGGGGTATGTAATGAATTATCCAAAAATAGCAAAAGAGCTGCTTTCTCTATTAGGTGGTAAAAGTAATATCACCGCACTCGCACACTGCGCGACTCGTCTGCGTCTTGCGGTTGCAGACCAAGATAAAATTGATGAACAGGCGATTGATAACCTAGAAGGGGTTAAGGGCCAGTTTAAAGTGGCAGGTCAATATCAGATCATCTTTGGCTCAGGCATCGTAAACCAAGTTTATGCTGAGTTGGCTAAGCTGACTGAAATGACGGAAATGTCGACCAACGATGTGGCGTCTGCAGGTGCTGACAACCAAAATATCCTGCAACGCGCGGTGAAAGGCCTGTCTGATATTTTTGTACCAATCATTCCGGCGATTGTTGCTGGTGGTTTGTTGATGGGTATCTACAACCTATTGACGGCTCAAGGCTTATTCATTGATGGCAAATCTTTAATCGACGCTAATCCGGGTTTGACCGACTTAGCAAACATGATCAATACATTTGCTAATGCTCCTTTTGTGTACTTACCTATTTTATTAGCATTTTCAGCGAGTAAGAAGTTTGGTGGTAACCCATACCTTGGCGCGGCTTTAGGTATGTTGATGGTTCACCCAGACTTGCTTAACGGCTGGGGCTTCGGTGGCGCATCAGTGTCGGGCAGCATTCCGGTTTGGAACATTTTAGGTTTCGAAATCGAGAAAGTAGGCTATCAAGGTTCAGTACTACCCGTTCTTGTTTCTGCGTTTATTCTAGCGAAAGTTGAGCTTGGGCTGCGTAAAGTTATTCCTTCGGTTCTGGATAACTTGCTAACGCCGCTATTGGCGATTTTCATAACTGGTTTGTTAACATTCACGATTGTTGGTCCATTTACTCGTGATATCGGCTTCCTGCTTGGTGACGGCCTAAATTGGTTATACAACAGTGCTGGCTTCATTGGCGGTGCGGTGTTTGGTTTGATTTATGCGCCGTTTGTTATTACTGGTATGCACCATAGCTTTATTGCTATTGAAACTCAGCTGCTTGCGGATATCGCAACGACTGGCGGTACGTTCATCTTCCCTATCGCGGCGATGTCTAACGTGTCACAAGGTGCAGCGGCACTGGCGGTTGGTTTCATGAGTAAAGATAAGAAAATGAAAGGTATCGCGATTCCTTCTGGTGTGACTGGCTTGCTTGGTATTACTGAACCTGCAATGTTCGGTGTGAACTTGAAGCTTCGCTATCCATTCATTGCTGCGGTTTGTGCCGCTGCGATTTCAAGCGCGTTTATCACGATGTTCAATGTGAAAGCACAAGCACTGGGTGCGGCGGGTATTCCTGGCATCATCTCAATATCACCAGAAAAGATTGGCTACTACGTGGTAGGTATGATTATCGCGTTCGTGACTGCCTTTGCTCTGACCGTTGTTTTAGGTCTGCGCGAGCGTAGCAAGCAAAACATTAAAGCAACAGCTTAACGTTTCTCCCTAGAAGTGAAGCCCCCCTTTTCACTTCATTTCCTAAGCTTTGGGGTGCTAGCTAGGTGATTTGGCTTAGCTAGCCTTTTTATATTTTTACATGACAGCGTGAAGTGTCACCTTGCTTTTGGTTGCTACTGCTTTCGATTGCCATCGCTTTCGGTTGTCATGATTTTCAGTTTTAAGGTAAGAAAGATGAATCAAGTTTGGGTAACTGGAGACGCCGCCGTCGACCTCATTCCGGAGACTGACGCGACATTATTGAAATGTCCGGGCGGTGCGCCTGCTAATGTCGCGGTAGCGATTTCTCGCCTTTTAGGCAAAAGCGCATTTTTTGGCCGAGTGGGTAACGATCCGTTTGGCACTTTTATGGAAGTGACTCTGCAAAAGGAAGGTGTGAATACCGAGCGTTTGGTGAAGGACCCTGAACAACGCACGTCAACCGTGGTGGTCGATCTTGATGACCAAGGCGAGCGTAGCTTTACGTTTATGGTTAAGCCAAGTGCCGACCAGTTTATGTCTGTTGAAGACATTCCCGAATTTAAGAAAAACGAGTGGCTACACGTCTGCTCGATCTCTTTGGCTAATGAACCAAGCCGAAGCAGTACCTTCGAAGCGATCCGACGTATGAAAGCCGCGGGCGGTTACATCAGCTTCGATCCAAACCTTCGTGATGAAGTGTGGCAAAACCCATCTGAAATTAAGTCTGTGGTCATGAAAGCGGTTGAATTGGCTGATGTGGTTAAATTCTCAGAAGAAGAACTGGATTTCTTAACCGATTCAACTTCGATGGAACAAGGTTTGGCTAACATTGCAGATCTTAACAACACGCTTGTTCTGGTTACGCAGGGCGCGAAAGGCGTTTGGCGAGTATTTGAAAACCAAGGTGTGTTGATTTCAGGTCGCTCAGTGACGCCAGTGGATACCACGGGTGCAGGCGATGCTTTTGTTGGCGGTTTGCTTGCAAAGCTTTCTCAAGATGATGAGTGGAACAATCAACAAGTCGTCGATTCTGCAATTCAGTGGGCGAATGGGTGTGGTGCACTGGCGACCACGCAAAAAGGCGCAATGACCGCACTTCCAACGCAAGAAGCTCTTACTCAGTTTATTCAAAAAGACTCTTCAAATATGAATGCCGTAGAGGAGAGTGTATGAGTTTGAACTCGAACTGGACAGTAGAGCAAAGATATCGCCGTATAGAAGATATTTCTCTAGAGAGTATTGATGCAATGGTAGAGCTTCGCAAACAAGACTCTGGCTATCCAAGCTACCATATTGCGCCTAAGTTTGGTCTGCTTAATGATCCGAATGGTCTGTGTTTCTTTAATGGTGAACACCACCTATTTTACCAATGGACGCCAGTTGGCCCCGTCCATGGTATGAAGTACTGGTACCACCTTTCTACCAAAGACTTCGTTCATTTCGAAGACCACGGCATTGGCTTGCACCCAGACCAAGATTACGACTCTCACGGTGTTTACTCTGGTGGTGCATTGGTTGAAAACGACAATGCATTGTTGTTTTTTACAGGTAACAAGCGCGACGGAAATTGGTTGCGAGTGCCAACTCAATGTTTTGCCAAGATGACTGCTGACGGCAAAATAGAAAAGCACGGCGTGGTTATCGAAAACGATCACTACACCGAACATTTCCGCGACCCAAAAGTGTGGAAACAGGGCGGCGATTATCTGATGGTTGTGGGTGCTCAAACGCCTCAAAATACTGGCTCTATGGCGCTATATTGCAGCCGAGACCTGATGAATTGGCAGCACAAAGGTCCAATTCAAACTCGTTACAACAACCTTGGCTATATGTGGGAATGCCCAGATTTCTTTGAAATAGAGAATCAGTCGGTGATGCTGTTTTCTCCACAAGGTGTGTCTAGCGAAAATCCATACGATTTCAAAAATATCTACTCGGTGGCTTATATCGTCGGTGACCGCCTAAATCTCGATTCGGTAGAACTGGAAAACCACCAAGATATTGCGCAGCCAGATTATGGCTTCGATTTCTATGCACCACAGACTTATTTAGATGATACAGGCCGCCGTATTCTGATTGCTTGGATTGGTCTGCCTGAGATTGATACACCATCTAATGAGTATCAGTGGGCGGGCATGTTGTCGTTACCACGCGAACTTCAAATCCAAGATGGCTATCTTGTTCAGTCTGCTTTACCTGAATTGAAAGCGCTACAGGGTGAAGCTGTGGTGGTTGAAAATGCTCTTGAATTGGATACAACCAGCTTCATGGTTGAGCTCGAAACGGATACTGACGAGTTTGAGTTTACACTTACTAACGTTGCGGGTGATAACATCGTATTCAGTGCTACAGAAAAGGAGTTCATGCTTGATCGCAGTAAGATGTCTCAGCTCTACGCGGAAGAGTTTGGCTCAGTGAGAAAAGCACCGAGGTTGAGCACCAAGCAAATCATCGAGGTTTATGTTGATAAGTCAGTGATCGAAATCTTTATCAATGGCGGTAAGCACACAATGACCAGCCGTTTCTTCATTGATGACTTGAGTTCATTGTCGATGACTGGTGACGTGAACACCGTTTATCACTCGATGAACCCAATTAAAGGGTTGGACAACTAACCTCCGCTTATCTCCATCAAGAAAGCCGCTGATCATCAACAGCGGCTTTTGTTTGGTCTGCGACATCACTATTGTGCTAACTCTTTGACCTTGTCCATTCCCCGTAGCCCTGAATCTCAAGTCCATTTAGAACAAACAACCAACGCTAAGGTCGAATGTTATTGAAACTGACCTTCTGCGTTCCGTCATCTTTATTCAATAGCTCCACCACATCGCCTTGATAGTAATACGGTTCCATTGGCATCTCGCTGTTGGTCGGCCTTGCGTAATGCAATATTGCTGGCTTCGCGTCAACTTGCTGAGCGAACAAATAGCCAATCAGCGCATGTTCAAACTGGTGATAACCGTTGCCCCAATGGAAAGCTTTGGTGCGTTTTGGGTCAAGCCCGACACCACCGTATTTATGGTCGACCCATACATCATGAAAGGTCGGTAGGGTGTATTGCAGGACGTCTTTCATTGAACCATCGACAAGCGAAACCGTCATGGCTGCTTGATCAAGCTCCGCCCACTCCCATGATGAAGCCCACTCACTGTGCGGTCTGCTTTGCCAGCCCGTGATATCTTGCCCTTGCCACATTTTCTGAAGTCGCTCACCAAAGTAGTTAGATACATTGGCAAAGTCTTTCTGATATTGCGCCTGATCCAGAGTGTGTTTCATACCGTCTAAACCAAACTCCGACCATTCAGAGTTATTCAATGTTTGGCCTGTAAGGTAAGTCATCCAATACGCTTTGATGGTGTGTCCAAAATCATTGTGATTAGCATTCGGCATCATCGCTGCTTTATCGTGAATTGCACCGTAGAAGCGTTGTTCATCTTCAGAATGGTATTGGTCAATCATGGCTTGCGTGAGCCAGTTTAAGTCATCAAGCCATTTTGATTTGATGGGCTCTTTGAGCAGAGGAGCGACTAACAACAGGTAGCCGTTTATTTGATCAAGTTGCGCAACCAGTTCACGTCGTTTTGCACTGCCATCTTCACCGTCGGCGAGTACCCAAGCAAGACCGCTGTTGTCGCTAAGTCGATATTTATCAAAGATAAAAGCTTGTTGGGCGATGAGTGCTTCTTCTACCTTTTTGTCTTGGGTCAGGTAGTAGTACATGGCAAGGCCAACTAATGCATACGCTTGATCTTGAGAAGTACGCTGCTGCCAATTCTGGCCTACTTTTCCCTCTTTTGTGTAGCCGATAAAGCCGCCGTTTTGCTTATCTTCTAGCTGATCAATGATGTAGTAGGCTCCTTGCTTGGCAAGCGCTAAAGCCTGCTTATCGCCACTAAGGTGGTAGAGCACGCCATAGGCATAAGTTTGACGTGACTTCATCCGCGTAAACTCTTTGCCAAAGTGTGGCGTGATCCAGCCTTTGTTTAGTTCATGGCACACATCAGAAACATCGAGCAAGGTACCGTCATCACAGCGGAAAGTAGGGAAGTTTCCTACCGGTTCTCCTTGAGCGCTAGGCATTAACCAATAAGGTGCAAGCCCTTCAGTCGCATGGTTGAGCCACTCTTCTCCAGAAGGAAGATGGGCGTTGGCAGATACGGCGAAGCTAGTAATACTGAGTAATGCGATCGTTGCTCGTAACATGATGTTTATCTTAACTATTTGAATTTCTTTGAATATAAACAATCACATCTGCACATTGTGATTAGGCGATCACAATCGACCAAATTAATAAGGTTTAGATAAAAGCTCACAGACTAGTGAGCTTTGGAAGGGTGTCTTGTATTTTATACTGGCTTGCCCGCCTCATCTTCTTCAACCACATCGGTTTCTAAGCTTGCCTCTGCCAGCCATTTTTGTATCGATGGACTGTTAAGCACGCGTTGTTGATACTGTGATGCCTTCTCTGAAAGTTTGATGCCATAGGTTTCTACACGTAATGCAACGGGTGCAAACATCGCATCGGCAATCGACCATTCACCGTACAACCATCCCTCTGGGTATTGCTCCATTTGCGCTGACCAAATTGCATCGATACGAGCGATGTCTTTCAGTGCGCCATCACTCAACGTGAGCTTTCTTTTGGCTCGGCAGTTCATTGGTAACTCATTTCTGACGGCAAAGAACCCGGAGTGCATCTCGGCGGAAATTGCTCGGGCATGGGCGCGTTCTTTCACTGAACTGGGCCACGCTGCGCCATTCAAGTGGGCGTCGTTAACGTATTCGAGAATTGCCAATGAATCCCACACCGCAACGTCGCCGTCAACTAAGGTTGGAACCTTAGCCGTTGGCGTCACTTTCGCCAGAGTGTCGTAAAAATCAGAGGTGAATAGCTTGAGCTTGATGACTTCTGCATTGAGGTTGTAGTTATCGAATATCAGCCATGCACGCAGTGACCAAGTTGAGTAGTTCTGGTTTCCAATATAAAGCTGCATCGTTGCTTCCTTGCGTTTAGTGGGTATGCATTTGAGCTTAGGGGATTGTATTGCGGCGCACTAACGGATAATTTTGATGCAATACATTAATAAAAACGATGGGTGGTGATTTCAATATGGATATTGATGCTTTGCGAGGTTTTCTCGCGTTTGTGGAAACCAGTAGTTTCACACGTGCAGCGAAACAGATAAATCGCACCCAATCGGCATTCAGTGCTCAGATGCGTAAGTTGGAAGAAGAACTCAACGTCACTCTTTTCCAAAAAGAAGGGCGTAACTTAATACTCACTGAAGCAGGCTTAGCGCTGCGTTCTCATGCCGAACAGTTGGTCGCGCTCCACAATACAGCCCTCAAGCAAGTAAAGCGTTACGAAGACAAACAACCTCTGAGACTCGGCTGCCCTGAAGACTACAACGACACCATTCTGCCGAAAGTCATTCGCCTGTTACAGCAAGCAGAGCCTACGTGCTCAATCCAAATATTCAGCCTGCCGAGCATTACGCTCAGAGAGTGGTTGGATGATGGCCGTTTAGATGCGGCGATTGTCACTCGAGCGCCCGACAGCGAAGAGGGTTATTGGCTTACACATGATGTGGGTGTTTGGATAAGCAGCTCTGACTATGCGTTTGATAGCTCCAAGCCTGTTCCATTAGCCTTGTTTCAAACGGACTGTAAATATCACGCTGCAGCAGTGAATGGTTTAACTAAGCAAGGTACGCCTTATCAGTTATTGGCGTGTAGCAATACCGCTTCGGCGCAGCGAGCGATCGTTAAAGCCGGATTAGCCATTGGTGCAATGGGTAAGCTCAGCGTGACTTCAGACTTGAAAATTCTTGATGATATGCCGCCGTTGCCTTCGGTCGATATTGTGTTGATCTTAGCGAGCAAGCACCACCCAGTATTGGATAAAGAGGTGCTCAATCAACTTGTGGAGCTGGGTTCTGAGTAGCTTAGGTTCATCTTCCTATTGGAGGATTCCCAAGCTTTTCAATTTTCGATAAATGGTATTGCGGCTGATACCGAGTATTCTCGAAGTCTTACTTATGTTGCCTTGGTTGGCTTGATAGGTTTGCAGCAAGGTTTCTTCAACGGTACTTCTTAAATCGTTATTAGCTGTACCTTTGGTGGTATTAGGAGGCGTGAGTTGATGCTGATTATCGTGTGCTAATGACGTGAGATGTTGAGCAAGGTGGCTGGGCACATGCTCGAGTGTGAGTTGGGGTTCATCACTTGCTAATAGAGCAGCAACCTTAAGTAAGTTGTCTAATTCGCGGATATTACCCGGCCAAGAATAGGCGCACAGTAAGCTCATCAAGTGCGGGCAGATTGTCTGTTCGTCTTCGGCGTATTTACGATGAATGTGCTCGATTAAAGCGTGCTTGTCTTGTCGGTGTTGTAGGCTTGGCAAGGTGAAGGCTAAGCCATTGAGTCTGTAATACAGGTCTTGCCTAAACTCACCTGTTGCGACTAACTGCTCGAGGTTTTTGTGAGTTGCAGCGATGATCTGACAATCGACTTGATAGCTTTGATTGGAACCAACTGGCACCACGGATTTGTCTTGCAGAACATGCAGTAGTCGGCACTGAGCTTCTAAAGGCATGTCGGCGATCTCATCTAGAAATAGAATCCCTTTATCTGCTTGACGGATCTTACCTTGGAAGCCCTTGTGGCTTGCTCCCGTAAAGGCGCCCGGCGCGTAACCAAACAGTTCAGATTCGATAAGGTCTTTAGGCAGCGCGCCACAATTTAACGCTACCAAGGGCGAAGACTTACGCTGGCTTTGCTTGTGCAGCGCTTTAACAAACTCGCCTTTGCCAACTCCTGTTTCTCCTAAGATCAACAAACTGATCCCTTTATCGATTACCTTGTTGGCTTGCTGCCAAGCGTGTTCGATTTGTTGCTCGCCATGGTGCAAATCACACGATGCTGAAATGGAGCGTGTGCGTTTGGTGGTTACAAGAAGTCGGGTATCGGCCGTGAGACACATAAGATGATGCTCGATCACTACCAAAATACTAAGAACCTGTTGATCAGCTACGATACTAACCCACTAGGATTTTTCTAAAATAGATAGGTTCTAGAACAGTCTATTAGGAAGTCACTAGCAACGAGATGGCTTAAACAATACAAGTAAAATGAAAAGCAAAACGCCAAGTTCTTATGAGCTTGGCGTTTTTATATTTGAATCGCTCTAGTTTTGCGAAAAGAAGATCTCGGGCTTGTGGACTGGGCCATAGTTGCCTTCTAACTGAGTGAGTTCTAATCCTTGTTTGCTTATCAAAGAGCCGACTAACTGGCGGTTGAACGGGTAGCTGTCGGGGTTGTTAATGTACTCTTCAACATCAATCCATTTAGCTTCTGCAATTTCATCGGTGTCTTGAATCGCAATCTCCCGAGTTTGAGCGATAAGGTGACAAACAAAGTAGAGGTTAGACTTTCCGAATTGATACGGGTGTCTCGTCGCCATGCCAACCACTGAAACGAACGTGGCTTCGATGCCAGTCTCTTCTAAGGTTTCTCGAACCACGGATTCTTCAATGCCTTCACCCAACTCAATATGACCGCCCGGTAATTTGTAGCCCGTCATGCCGTGTTCTTTAATCATCAGCACTTGGTTGTGTTCGTTAGTGATTAACGCGCCAGCACCCAAGGTGTGTGGGTCGGAATGAAAGGCACAAACTCTACAATCTCGGATTTGTGGATCAGCGTAATCTCGTCTTCTAGACAGTTGTGGAACACAAAGCCAAGTTCGGTCGCTACCGGAATGAGGTGCGAGAGTGAAATAGGTAAGCTAATCCAAATGATGCCTTTGTTATTCTGCTTTGAAAATTCGGTGATCTCGCTGAGTTCGGCATTGAATGAGTCAACATCGTGAGGGGCTGTTGCTGGGTCAATGATGATGCCGTTAAATTTGTCGAGCGTAAATTCCACGGGTGATCCTTTATTATTTTGATTTATTGGGCGTCGAGCATGGTCTGAGCTTATCGTATCTAAAGAGCTTATAACACATTGAGAGCAAGGGCAGCAGTGAATCAAAAGTAGGCAATGCAGTTTATGTCGAACGGGTCGGGATAAGTGGAGGGTGTTGCTAGAAACAAAAACTGCGCTTGGAAGCCAAAGCGCAGTTTTAAAATGAGGTTTATTGCAGTTCGATTTTAACGAATATAGTTCGCGTTAATACTCACGTACCAGTGTTGAAGCTTGCCATCAGATTTCTTGATCCACAAATCGTTGGTGTAGCTATCAATCTTGCCGTTAACCGTAAGGTTGAATGTGTTCTCGTCGAATTCGCCAAGCTTCACGAACTGGTCCGTGGTAATCAGGAATGGGTCCATGTCGTCTACACCAACCACATCTGAAATCACATAGTAGTGGTAAGTCAGCGGCTTGCTCGCATCATTCGGGTTGCTGCGATACGCAACAAGCTTGAATGGTTCCGTTAATGGAACGTCGAGCGTTTGCTTGTCCATGGTCGCTGGAATTGGAATAAACAGCCAAGCGGTAAACAGACCGCTCAATAAAACCATCAGGAAGAAAAGAGTCTTAATTGCTTTCATAGCAACCTTCAAAATATGGGGGATGTTAATGGGGCTATGGTAACTAGGGAGAGTAAAGATGCAAGCTCTGTTATTACCCTATCTTATCTCAGCTTAATCTAGCGCAAAGAAAGCGGTTCGGTTAACTCGAAATGTAAACACGAGTGCTTAACTCTTGATTATGGCTTAAGAGAATTCGTTATTTGAACCAATCTTGGTTTTTAACCAGTCTCTCGAAACAAGGCGAAGAACTGTCGCGAAATGACCTATATAGATAAAATTCAGTACGATAAGAATAGCGCATGAATATTTTTTGAGCGTTTTCTTATGCATTTAAATCCACGGTTAAGTGGCGAATACCATTCTTATGTCGATCACTCATTTCGTATCGATTGTTCACTTGGCTCCAATCCATTTGGCGCACCAGAAATTCCTGAACATGTGATCAAAGATATTATCTACGGTATTGATAAGTACTATTGCCACAGGGAGCTTTCGGAGCTGACTTATCTGACTCGCCAGTTTATTGGGATTGAAGATTGTCGTATTACGTACACCACGGGCTCTCTTGGGGCGCTAGAACTTATCTTCAATAAACTTATCGATCACAACAATCGCACCATGATAGGCATTGGCCCTCAGTTTGTTGAAGCAGTATCAGAGTTCACTTTGGTGGGCGGGAAGTACCAGTCCATCAACATGTTTGATTATCAAAACGAGTCGGATCTGTTCGGTGTGTTGGCATCAAAAATAAGCAGTCAAAATCCTGCCTTGGTGTATATCGATAATCCCAACAACCCAACGGGTCGAATCTACGACAGAGCTTATCTGGTCGAGATAGCGAGAGTATGTGAGCGTTCTGGCGCTATTTTGATTGTCGACGAGGCATATGGTGAATACCTGACCCCTGAGCAGTCTATGCTCGATCAGACCTTAGTCTTGGACAACTTAATAGTTTTACGAACCTTTTCTAAAGGTTTAGGGCTCGCTGGGATTCGACTCGGTTACTTAGCCAGCAGTGAAAACCTGACTTCTGCAATCGAAGCTGCGGTGAGTGTGTTTACGCCGACTTACCCCTCAATAAAAATCGCATCGGCGACCTTACCCAATGCAATACACTTCTTAGAAATGAACCGCAGCAAAACTGAATACTTTAAGCAGCAAATGATCGGCTTGTTGTCTGAGAACAATATTGAGGTGGTTGGCACGTCAATATCGACGCCCATTATGTTGTTGAAAAAGAGAGGAACTCACCTTTCAAAGCTATTTGAGAGTATCGGTATTAAGACATGTTCGGGTGTCGATTTTGCTATTACGTGCGACGCGATGACTGAAGAGTATGTTCGATTACGAATTGTTGGCAATGATATAGATTTAGAAGCGTTAAAGCAGCGTATTAAGCAGTTATAAAAGCAACCGTTATAAAATCAGTAGGCATAAAAAAGCCCGCACCTTGCGTTTACAAAGTGCGGGCTAAATTCATCTGGCTACTTGTTTAAGTAAGCAGCGTGGAACTCAATGTGTTCATCAATAAAGCTAGAGATGAAGTAGTAGCTGTGGTCGTAACCAGGCTGCATACGTAGATCTAAATCGGCATTGGTTACCTTAGCGGCTTCGACTAATTGCTCAGGTTTAAGCTGTTCAATCAGGAAGTTATCGGCTTCACCTTGGTCGACCAACATTGGCAGTTTAGTGCCTTTGGTTTTTAGAAGCTCAGAGGCATCGTAGTGTTTCCACTCTTCAATATCCAAGCCTAGGTATTGGTTGAAGGCTTTTTGTCCCCAAGGGCATTGCATTGGGTTGGTGATTGGGCTGAATGCAGAGATAGAACGGTAGCTATCTTCGTTTTTAATGCCAATCGTTAGGGCACCATGTCCGCCCATGCTGTGACCAGAAATCGATTTTACGGATGTAACAGGGAAGAACGACTCAATTAATGCAGGGAGCTCTGTTACCACGTAATCGTACATGTGGTAATGGCTGTCCCATGGCGCTTGAGTGGCATTCACATAGAAGCCTGCACCTTGGCCGAGATCGTAATTTTCATCGTCGGCAACACCTTCGCCACGTGGGCTAGTGTCTGGTGCAACAATCGCGATGCCTTGCTCAGCCGCGGCTTTGAAAGCGCCGGCTTTTTGCATGAAGTTTTCATCGGTACAGGTTAAGCCTGACAACCAATACAAAACAGGAACTGGGTTTTCTTTGCTTGCGTTAGGTGGCAAGAAAATCGCAAAACGCATGTTGCAGTCAAGCGTTGCAGAAAAGTGGGTGTATTGTTTGTGCCAACCACCAGCAACCTTTGCTTGGCTAATGTTTTCGATTGTCATCTATTGTGCTCCGTTAGGTTGATGGTTTGGGAGTAAATTTGTCTATATTACATAAAGTTTCACCACCCACCGGGCAGGAGGTGGTGAAGACAGTTTGTTGCTATTCATTTGTAGCTGTGGCCTCGACACCTAAGTATCGAGACCAAGAGGTGTTATACCAATCACAGTAAGTAGATGGTCATAAATAGCGCAGGAAAAAGGCTTGAGAACAAGGCAGAAATTTTCGATAAGTAGTTATTCTACAATCAAAATTTCTAACGCCGTTATCGAGTGTTTTAACAAGCTAGAATGACCAGTTATTTACTACGATTGGTATTATTTATCCATGTGTAGAACAGTACGGATAGATTCACCTTTGTGCATTAGGTCGAATGCTTCGTTAACGTCTTGCAGACCCATAGTGTGAGTAATGAACTCTTGAAGACCAAACTCACCTGCCATGTAGCGGTTAACGATTTCTGGAAGCTCAGAGCGGCCTTTAACACCACCGAAAGCAGAACCACGCCATACGCGACCAGTCACTAGTTGGAATGGACGAGTTGAGATCTCTTGACCTGCACCCGCAACACCAATGATGACTGATTCGCCCCAACCTTTGTGGCAGCACTCAAGTGCTTGACGCATCACGTTTACGTTACCGATACACTCGAAAGAGTACTCAACACCACCGTCTGTCATCTCTACGATAACGTCTTGGATTGGCTTGTCGAATTTAGTTGGGTTGATGCAGTCTGTCGCGCCAAGCTGTTTAGCTAGCTCGAATTTGCTCTCGTTGATATCAACACCGATGATGCGGTCAGCACCAGCCATGCGAGCACCAATGATTGCAGAAAGACCGATACCACCTAGGCCGAATACAGCAACGTTGTCGCCTTTTTCAACTTTAGCTGTGTTCAGTACAGCGCCCATACCTGTAGTTACACCACAACCTAGAAGACAAACTTCTTCAAGCGGTGCTTCTTTGCTTACTTTCGCTAGTGAGATTTCTGGAAGTACTGTGTACTCAGAGAAAGTAGAACAACCCATGTAGTGGAAGATTGTCTCACCATTGATAGAGAAGCGGCTTGTACCGTCTGGCATTAGGCCTTTACCTTGCGTTTCACGAACCGCTTGGCATAGGTTAGTTTTACCAGATTTACAGAACTTACATTCGCCACATTCAGCTGTGTAAAGTGGGATAACGTGGTCGCCAACTTCGACACTTGTCACGCCTTCGCCGATCATCTCAACGATACCGCCACCTTCGTGACCGAGAATAGAAGGGAAGATACCTTCTGGATCGTCACCTGATAATGTGAATGCGTCAGTGTGACAAACACCAGTAGCAACGATGCGAACTAGAACCTCACCAGCTTTAGGAAGTTGTACATCAACTTCTTCCATTTTTAGTGGCTCGCCAGCTGCCCATGCAACCATTGCTTTTGATTTGATATGCGTTTGACCAGGTTTAATTTCGATTGTCATTGGATGTTTCCTATATATGTCAGTACAGCGGATAACTGTGCAATTAAATTCAACCCGTTAAGTGTAGTTGAGCTTAATTGTTTCCGCTCTCTCGTTTTGTTGGAGCTAGTATAGGTGTGAGTGCATGTTTTGATAATCCCCTTAAATAGAAAATGATTATTACGTATTTGTAATAATAGAGCATTTAGGTTCCTCGTGTTAACCGAAAGTCACACTTAAGAATTTTTAAGGTACGTCATAATAATTGCTTACTGAAAATCACATGAATTGGAAATAAAACTACAATATTCTGAGCGCCGTATTTAATGTTGTGGACTCATACATGCTTTTATCTCTTCCGCCTCCAGTGATGCTGTCACTTGCCATCGTGCTTGAAGTTGTCGCGACTTCTTTATTGCCTAAAACGCAGCAATTTACTTCCCTTCCTGCGACCGCCGCAGTACTCGTCGGTTATGGCTTTGCTTTTTATCTGTTGTCTCTCACGGTTCAAACCATGTCTTTGGGTGTGGCGTATGCGATTTGGTGTGGCGCAGGGATAGTGTTGGTCGCGGCGTTGTCTTGGTTGGTCTACGGGCAAAAGCTAGACATCTACGCGATCATTGGAATCGCTTTGATTCTGTCTGGCGTGGTGATCATCAACCTGTTTTCAACGTCGGTGAGTCACTAAGAGTCTATTCCTACTTCTGAAACAACAAACTAATTGGAATCTAGAGTTGTTAACCTCCAACTTAAGATATTGAATATAAAATAGTAATTCTAATAAATGCATTTTGTGCATGTATTTTATGAAAACAGCTCACTTTACTCATAGATTGGTCGGTTTAGTATAGCCAGCAGAAACCAATGATTATAAATAATCATAGATATTGTCTGTTTATCAATAACTTAGTAGGTAATTATGACTATTCCGACAACCGATATGATGGAAGCTTGGGCGGGATTTCAAGCTGGCGACTGGCAAACATCCGTTAATGCACGTGATTTTATTCAGCGAAACTACACTCCTTATGAAGGTGATGAATCTTTTCTTGCGGACGTGTCGGATTCGACGACACAGCTATGGGAATCGGTGCTAGAAGGTATTAAAGAAGAAAGCCGCACTCACGCCCCTGTCGATTTTGATACTGATATCGTTTCCACTATCACCTCACACGATGCAGGTTACATTGCAAAAAACCTCGAAAAAATCGTGGGTCTACAAACCGATAAACCACTAAAACGCGGCATCATCGCTAATGGCGGTATTCGAATGGTGAAAACGTCGTGCGAAGTGTACGGTCGTGAATTAGAGCCACAAATCGAAAAGATCTTCACTGAATACCGCAAAACGCATAACCAAGTAGCGTTCGATCTTTATACCGATGAAATTAAAGCATGTCGCCGTTCTGGTATTATTACTGGTTTGCCAGATGCTTATGGTCGTGGACGCATTATCGGCGACTACCGTCGTCTTGCTTTGTACGGTATCGACTTCCTAAAATCAGACAAAAATGAGCAGTTCAAATCGACTCAGAAGATGCTTGAAACGGGTGGTGATTTAGATAAGACATTGCGTTTACGTGAAGAGCTTACTGATCAAATTCGTGCCCTTGATGAAATGCGAGAAATGGGTTTGAAGTACGGCATTGATATGTCTTCTCCTGCTCGTACTGCGCAAGAAGCAATCCAATTTACCTATTTTGGTTACTTAGCTGCGGTTAAGTCTCAAAATGGTGCTGCGATGTCGCTAGGCCGCACATCAACCTTCCTAGATGTTTACATCGAACGTGACCTTAAACTTGGTCTGATTGATGAAAAACAAGCGCAAGAGTTGATTGACCATTTCATCATGAAGCTTCGTATGGTTCGTTTCCTTCGCACTCCTGAATATGATTCATTGTTCTCTGGCGACCCAATTTGGGCAACAGAAGCAATGGCTGGTATGGGCGTTGATGGTCGTACTCTTGTTAGCAAAACGACTTTCCGCTACTTGCACACATTGCACACGATGGGCCCAGCACCAGAGCCGAACATGACGGTTCTATGGTCTGAACAACTGCCTATCGCGTTTAAACAATACGCGGCTAAAGTGTCTATCGAAACCTCATCACTTCAGTATGAGAACGATGATCTAATGCGTGCGGATTTTGATAATGACGATTACGCGATTGCGTGTTGTGTGAGCCCACAGGTGGTTGGCCAACATATGCAGTTCTTTGGTGCTCGTGCAAACCTTGCTAAAGCGTTGCTTTACACCATTAACGGTGGTGTTGATGAAAAATCTAACATGCAGGTTGGTCCTCAAGTTGCTCGTATCGAAGATGAAGTTCTCGATTTTGACCGCTTAATGCCTCGCTTTGATGACATGATGGATTGGCTTGCAACGCAATACGTCACTGCGCTGAACGTGATCCATTACTCGCATGACCGTTACAGCTATGAAGCATCGTTAATGGCATTAATGGATCGCGATGTTCATCGCACAATGGCTTGTGGTATTGCAGGGCTGTCGGTTGTTGCTGACTCTTTAGCGGCTATCAAATACGCGAAGGTAACACCAGTACGTAACGAGGATGGCATCGCTGTCGACTTTGAGATTGAAGGCGAATATCCGAAATTCGGCAACAACGATTCACGTGTCGATGATATTGCTTGTGATTTGGTTGAACGTTTTATGAAGAAAATTCAGAAAAGGAACACCTACCGTGAAGCGGTTCCAACTCAATCTATCCTTACGATTACTTCAAACGTTGTATATGGTAAAAAAACCGGTAACACGCCTGATGGTCGCCGCGCTGGTATGCCATTTGGCCCGGGCGCAAACCCAATGCACGGTCGTGATGAGAAAGGGGCGGTGGCTTCACTTTCTTCAGTTGCCAAACTGCCATTCGAGTTCGCTAAAGATGGTATCTCTTACACCTTCTCAATCGTACCAAATGCACTAGGTAAAGATGACCTAAGCCAAAAAGTGAACCTAGCAGCACTAATGGATGGTTACTTCCACCACGAGGAAAGTGCAGGATCGATTCGTATTGAGGGTGGGCAACATCTTAACGTGAACGTGCTTAACCGTGACATGTTGTTGGATGCCGTCGAACATCCAGAAAAATACCCACAGTTAACCATCCGAGTATCGGGTTACGCAGTACGATTCAACTCGCTAACACGTGAGCAGCAACAAGATGTAATTAGCCGTACGTTTACTGCTAAGATCTAACCGTAAACTTCAAGTTATACGGTCCTAAAAAGCGCGAGAATGACATCCGTCTCTCGCGCTTTTTTGTGCGTCGAGTATGGTGGTAATCATGTTGTTGGACGTCGCGTTGTCTTGGCTGGTATATGGGCAAAACCGATATTTACACGGTGATTGGTATCGCTTTGATTCTTTTTTTGGGGGGATTCGCTTGTTTTTTATGTCAGAGATCACTAGGAGCTCTAACTTATCTTTGCCCCATTACGTGTTTCAACTGATTCAATATACACTGCACCAAAGCGCAGTTTGACTTACTTTTTCTCATATAATTATGTGGCCAAATTTCCTCATCCACTACAGTGCAGTGTTTACAAGGGGGAAGAGGATGAAGAGTCATGCAAGTACAAGGATCGACTACCTGACACACTGAAAAGTAAGTTAAAAGCTAAAGACAGAATACCTCGTTAATGGTATCTGCGACAAACAGATAGCCCTGAACTGTGGTTAGGTTGTACGTGATTGGCTTAACCGTACTTTATTTTCACAGTAGTACTGCCTATATCTCAGATTTTTTGCAGGTGGCTTGCCATAAGGCACTTGTTTCATGAAAATTATGTGCTTAAGCGTTTACAACTGATTGGCAGACATTTAGTGAAAAGTATAAACATCTTATCGTTAGTTCAAGCTAAAGCATCTCTGGATGATAACGTCTTTGATGATTTGGTAACTTTCCATAAAATCGGTATCAACGATGCCGAAATGGAGGATCTTAAACAGTTGGTTGAAACTGTTTGGGGTGAGCTAGAAAACCCAATTCATCTAAATAATTTCTTCGTTGGTTATACTATCCCACAGATTGGGAAGGAATTTGATTTACTTAGGTTTAGTGATGACCTTGTGGTCAATATAGAGCTTAAACGAGAAAGTACAGAAGAGAAAATTAAAAAGCAGTTGCTAAGAAATAAATATTATTTGAGTTACTTACAGCGTGAAATATATAGTGTTACTTTTGTCTCTACTACTGGCGAGTTCTTCACTCTAAATGATGATGACGAGCTAGAAGCAAGCTCGGTTGAAGAGTTAGCTGAAGTTCTTTGTGGTCAGGAATCTCTAGAAATAAGAAATTTAGACCAAGAGTTTGACCCGTCTGACTATTTGGTATCACCATTCAATTCTACTGATAAGTTCTTAAATGAAAACTATTTCCTAACAAGTCAACAAGAGAATATTAAAAATCAAATATTGAAAGAGCTTGATAAGAATAAAACAAGCTTTATTTCACTGATTGGAAGTGCTGGTACAGGTAAGACTCTGTTAGCATACGACATTGTGAAAGACTATGTTGATGGTAACTCTGCCCTCATTGTTCATTGTGGACAACTTAATGATGGTCATCGGGCTCTTATCGATGCAGGGTGGGATATCATATCGATTAGACACCTCAATTCCAGAAAGCTCTCGGATTACGACGCAATATTCGTAGATGAAGCGCAACGAGTTTACAAGAAACAATTTGAAAAAATTGTTGATGAAGTGAAAGCTGAAAAAATTAACTGTGTTTTTTCATATGATCAATTGCAAACTCTGTCAAATTCCGAAGCTAGAGTGAATATTCATGGGGAGATAAGTAAGATAAAGGGATTGGTTTCTCATAAGCTGTCTGAAAAGATTAGGACAAACAAAGAGATCTCTAACTTCATAAAATGTCTTTTCGATAAGAAGCGATATATAGATTTCACCTATTCAGGTGACATTGATTTCGAATACTATGATGAGATAGATGATGCTCGTGAATATATATCTTCATTAAGAGAAGGAGATTGGGAAGTCGTTAGGTTTACACCTTCGCAATATAATAGAGAGCATCACAAAAAATATTCAGATTGTAATTGTCAAACATCTCATGAAATCATAGGTCAGGAATTTGATAATGTAGTCATCGTATTGGATAAGTTCTTTCATTACAATGGCAGTGATAACCTAGACTATAGTGCTTATGCCTATTACAACCCAGTAAAAATGCTCTTCCAGAACATCACTCGAACTAGGAAAAAGCTAAAACTCATCGTTATAGATAATGATGAGATCTTGGGAAGGTGCATGAAGATCTTGGGTTAAGTGTATGTTGAGGAGGCTATGTAGATTCACACAACAAGTTGATACTGGTTGAGTTTCATAGTAAATGGCATCAACATAGACGGGATGTAAAGATGGAAAAGGCCTATCTATAAAGCGTAATGAGCCATCGGTACAAAGGAATTACTATGGAAAATTTAAATAACCCAGCAAAGCGAGTTTTGCATCTTGTTAATCAGGTGAAAACTAAGAAAGATAATGTTCCTATGTCGGTTGCATGGGGTGAGGTTTTTGAGCTTGATACTGAGCTTGTCAAAAGAGATCCACATGAAGTGTATGACAAGCTAATGTTAGTTCGAAAAGAAGTAGAACTGGTTGAGCGCTTAATGAAACAAACAACATTTAGTAGCAACCTTTACCAGCCATATTTGGACCGAGTTAAAAGTACTATCTCATTAACTAATGTTTCAGCTTCATGGAATAATTACAAAAATAAATTGAGTACGGATACGATCTTAGCATTAGGATACTGTAGTGAGATACTAGAAGACGAAGATCCTGTAGATAAAGAAGAGTTAGAGGCAATTTTAAGTTCTATTCAGACTTTAAGGCAGGATATCGAAAATAGCTCTATCTCATCTGGTATGTACGATTTCTTGATGAGTCAGCTCAATATCATTGAAAGTGCTATTCAAAGTTATCCAATCGTCGGTGGGGCAGCCTTAAAAAAAGCATTTTCTGAGGGCTTTACTGACCTAGCATCAAGAGTCGATGATATCTCTGACGGGGCTGAAAATGATCATGAAAAAGCTTCAAATGTAGCTAAAGTATGGGGTAACTTGAGAACGGCAGCTAAAGGTATAGCTGAAACAGACAAAATGGCTAATGCATTACTAGGTTTATACGAAAAAGGACAAAATGCAGCAGAACCACTACTAGACCTTCTGTCTGGCTCATAAAAAACGACTATGGTATCAAGATACTTTTTCTAACCTGACGCAAGCACTTTAGAGCATGTGCACTAACGCGTTTCTGTCCAGAAACGTTTTTAAAATTGATCAAACTCTATTGTCCTCCGACAACAATGGCTAGATATAGAGCGAGCATAGGGTCAGATAGAGTTTAAAAGTAGGTAGTGGTTAGGGGGGAGTTGGTGATCTTAATTACACATCCCTGTGTAACGTATTTTGAATGTCAGCTGGCTTTAAAGAGCTTCATAAATTGACTAAAGCGTGGAATCAGGTTTTGCACAGTCGGCGCATCTGGAATCTCATTTACAAAAATCATAAAGCGCTGTGCTTTACTTTTATCACCTTGAGCAGTCCCTGCTAGTATTGCTTGAGCTAAAATTACATGCTCAGCGGTAACGTCCTTATTCGAAAATTCGTGAATCAACATAGAAAATCCTAATAAGTATAAATACGGATATAATAATACAATATATTGATGTTTATATCGATAGCTTATGGCATTCATCAATGTCAGATTTGTGTAAAAACAATACTGGACAGTGAGCTTAGTGACTTTTCATACTTATGCTAATTCGTGATTTGCTAATACTTGGTTCTTCGAAACTCATTTATTTCCAGAGCCTTCATAAGCTGAATTTTTACCCGTGGTACTTCCTAGTTCGAAAGTCCCTCTTTCCAACTCAGAACCGAACTCAATATGAGTTGTCGGGAGATTTTCATTTACCCTCCCGACATCAAACGGATACATAGCTGATCTTCCTAGCGACTTACAACGTAAGAGGTTAGATAAAAGGGAGAAAACAATATGTCCACCGTCTATGTCAGCATCGGAAGCAACATTAACCGCGAACATCACATCACAGAATCTCTCAAAGCGTTGAATAGTCACTTTGCACCTCTGAACATTTCTAATTTCTACGATTGTGAGCCTGTTGGTTTTGAAGGGGACAACTTCCTAAACCTAGTCGCAGGGTTTGAATGTGACCTTTCTATCGCTGAACTGGCTAAGGTTCTGCATCAAATCGAATTAGAAAATGACCGCAAGCGAGAAACTAAAGAATATGCCTCGCGCACGATGGATATCGATATCCTTCTTTACGGTAACGAAGTGGGCACTATCGATGGAGTAGAGCTGCCGCGAGGTGAAATCACCGAGTACGCTTTTGTGCTTCGACCGTTAGTTGATGTTGCCGCGCAAGAACTTCATCCCACTCTAGATATCTCTTTTCAGCATCTCTGGAACAACTTCGATCAGCTGAGTCAGAAAACCGAACTTATACCGTTCGAGGTCAGCTTCACTTAGTCCCTGTAACTGCTTTAAACAGAACGCTTGAGCTTTATTGATCTTTTCCTCTAATAGGCACGTAACTCACTCTACCTTCTAAGGATCGGAAACTGTTATGAATCACAATGCGATTATCACCATCACAAATCTCAGATTAAGAACCTTCATCGGCTTCAACGAAGAAGAAAAAACCAAGCAGCAAGACATCGTCATAAATGCGGAGATCCATTATCCCGCAAACAACCTTTGCCTCTCTGATGATGTGGAGAACGCACTTAACTACAAAAATATCTGCAAAAAAATTATTGAACATGTTGAATCTGGACGGTTTCTGCTTTTAGAAAAGTTAACCAGCGACGTACTCGGTATTTGTATCGACCATTCATGGGTTCGATACGCTCAGGTGAGAATTGACAAGCCTCATGCTCTACGTTTCGCCGATTCCGTCTCGCTCACCCTGAGCTATGAAGCAGAACTTGAAGATTAACTCATAAGGAGCGACTCAATGCTAACCACAGAAGCTGAAAAAGTAAGAGAAGCTTTGCTCGAAAAGGGGCTTGAAACCCCGATGACATCGAGCGAAATGAACCCAGACCAGAAGTACAACCGCATCAAAGGGCTTTTGACGGAAGTTGTCAGTACGCTCGGGCTGGATTTAACCGATGACAGTCTCGCTGAAACACCTCATCGCATTGCAAAGATGTACGTTCACGAGATATTTTCAGGGCTCGACTACAATAACTTCCCAAAAATCAGCGTTATCGACAACAAAATGTCAGTTGATGAAATGGTTAAGGTATCGGATATAGATTTAACTTCGACGTGCGAACATCACTTCATCACCATCGATGGTTTAGCACAAGTGGCTTATATCCCAGAATCCAAGATTCTTGGGCTATCTAAAATAAACCGTATTGTTCGATTCTTTGCTCAGCGTCCGCAGGTTCAAGAACGCCTTACACAGCAAATCCTGGTCGCGATACAGGCTCTGGTTGAAACAGAAAATGTGGCTGTGACGATTAAAGCAACTCACTACTGCGTTAAATCGAGAGGCGTTATGGACGCTAACTCTGAAACCACCACAACCGCGCTTGGTGGCAGTTTCAAAACTAACCCTCAAACTAGAGCTGAGTTTTTACGATGAGTGAAACGATTCTAATAACTGGAGTGGGGAAGCGTTTAGGATTCGCTCTGGCGCAGCAACTTATATCTGACGGATACAAAGTCGTTGGCACTTACCGAAGCGACTATCCCCAGCTGAAAATACTGCGCGACAGTGGAGCCGACTTGCAACAGGTAGATTTTTATCAACAAAGTAGCTTAGAGGGTTTTTTGCATTATGTTGGTCAAGAATATAAGGCGATTCGAGCCATCATCCATAACGCTTCCGACTGGCAACCGGAGAACAAAAAAAATCCCAGTGAAAACGCATTACAAATCATGAACCAGATGATGACGGTTCACGCTACCGTGCCTTATCTGGTTAACTTAATGCTCAAAGACCAATTAATGTCTGGCGATAAAACGTCGGACATCATCCACATCAGTGATTACGTTGCGGAAAAAGGCAGTAAAAAACACATCGCTTACGCGGCCAGTAAAGCTGCACTCAACAACCTGACGCTGTCGTTCTCAGCGATGTTGGCTCCCAAGGTGAAAGTCAATACTGTCTCTCCTGCCATGATAAAATTCAATGAACATGACGACGAGGCGTACAAAACCAAAGCTCTGAAAAAAGCACTGATTCCCGCAGAGGCAGGCTTTGAAGAAGTGATAGATGGCATTAAGTTTGTTTTGGCTAGTCACTATATGACAGGAAGGACTTTGCACCTTGATGGCGGCAGGCACTTGAAGTGAAGTTCATGCGTTGTGATCTTGAGGCAGGATAGTCAACTAATCTATTCGTCTTTCATATCGTCTAACTACATTTTTTTAAGTTGTCCCTCGACACTTTTTGGGTTTTAGACATTAGAACGTGTTTGCATGGGCGACTCACCAAACAACTGCTTGTAGCTTTGGCAAAAATATCCCAGATGAAAAAAACCAAAGTCAAAGGCGATTTCATTGATGCACCGTTGTTCGCTCGGATTTTGCAGAATGCGCCGTACCTGGTTGAGACGTACATTTTGTATAAATTGTTTTGGTGATATGTCACAACAGGACTCAAAGGTGTATTGCAGCGTACGGCGACTGACATAAACCGCATCGCACAGTTCAGACACGGTGACGGGTTTACGGTACTGCGAGTTATCTAGGTACTGCCTAATTCGACGCATTGTGTTCTCACGCTGTGAGGCATTGGTTTTTTGCATATTTTGATTAGACGATTGAGCGAACAATTCGACCAACATATCTTGAACAATGGATTGATGAGTTTGAAAAGACCAGCGAGATTGACTCGGGGAGAGTAGTAAGCTCAAGTAAGCTTTTATTTGTTGGGTGTAGTGTTGAGAGCAACCAAGAAAGTGGCTCTTGCTGTTTAATGATTCAATCTCTAGCTGTTGCTGAATCATTTCAACCAGTGAAGGGCTTATGACTAACCCATAAATAGAAAAGGTTTCTGGCGTAAGTAGCTCAAAATCCGCCCCAGCCTCACGGATCAAAATACTATCAGGATTACCTTGTGCGTAATTGATGTGTAAAGGTCTATCGTTAGCACTGATCCCTAACCAAATCCCTTCATTAATACGACATTGCTGCTTAAGCTTTCGGTTGCTGTCTTCTCGAAATAGGTGCACGTGAGAAAATTTTCGTTCACGGATCTGACCTAGAAAACTTCCTTGACTCAGTTGGTCATATTCTTGCTGCCAGTTAAAGAGGCTGGCTGCCTGCTGATTTGCATCAAATGTGTTGAATGTGCACAAATTAGGTGCATAACGCATCAATTCTTCATCCTTTCTCATCATTCCATGACCTACCCATGTGACCCATATTAGTACAGTGTGTCTTTAAGTTTATGTTTATTAATGCTTTTTTATGTTTGCCGATTCTTGATATTCATTCGGTTCAAAAATCGCTTAATTACTCATATATACAAAAGGTTATTGAGCAAGAACTGAACCAGTTTATGAAGAGGGAATTTATGACAGCAGCTTATCGCCGACAACAAGGGCACCTGGTTTTTAACTTTGAGTCGTTAGCAGATCTGATGGCAAAGGCTACGCCAGAGCGTTCAGGGGATGTTTTGGCTGGTGTATCTGCGACTTCTGCTGCAGAGCGTGTTGTAGCTCAGATGACACTGGCAGACTTGCCCCTAAAGACGTTTTTAAATGAAGCGGTGATCCCTTATGAAAGTGATGAAGTTACTCGTTTAATCATTGATAGCCATGATAGAGAGGCGTTTAAAGCGATTGATCACCTTACAGTGGGAGACTTTCGGAACTGGCTGCTAAGTGATGAAGCCGATAGTCTCACGCTTGCAAAGCTGCGTCCTGGTTTAACTCCAGAAATGGTGGCTGCAGTGAGTAAGATCATGCGTAATCAGGATTTGATCCAAGTCGCCAAAAAATGTCGGGTAGTGACTGCGTTTCGTAACACCATTGGCTTGCCTAGTCGTTTATCCACCCGTTTACAGCCCAATCATCCAACCGATTCTCTCAATGGCATTGCCGCCAGTATTTTTGATGGTTTGATGTATGGCAATGGTGATGCTGTGATCGGCATTAATCCCGCAACAGATAATGTACCACAGGCAATTAAGTTGATGAATCTGATGGAAGAGGTCATTCAACACTACCAGATCCCGACCCAATCTTGCGTATTAACCCATGTTACCAACACGATTGAAGCGATTGAGATGGGCGCTCCGGTGGATCTCGTCTTTCAATCTATTGGTGGCACTCAAGGTACGAACGACACCTTTGGTATTAACCTTTCGATCCTTAAAGAAGCAAACGAAGCGGCGCTTTCGCTGAACCGAGGCACCGTTGGAAGTAACGTCATGTACTTTGAGACAGGGCAAGGAACATCTCTCTCTGCCAATGCTTTTCATGGTGTGGACCAACAAACTTGTGAGACACGGGCTTATGCCGTAGCGCGTCATTTTAATCCATTGTTGGTTAATACCGTGGTCGGCTTTATCGGCCCTGAATATCTCTTTGATGGAAAACAGATTATTCGAGCAGGGCTTGAGGACCATTTTTGTGGCAAATTGCTTGGCCTGCCGATGGGGTGTGATATCTGCTATACCAACCATGCCTATGCCGATCAAAATGATATGGATAACTTACTGACATTGCTCGGTGTCGCTGAGTGCTCGTTCATTATGGGGATTCCGGGTTCCGATGACATCATGCTCAATTATCAAACAACCTCGTTTCATGATGCACTTTATGCACGCAAGGTGTTGGGTTTAAAACCTGCGCCGGAGTTTGAGGAGTGGCTAACTCAGATGCAGATTTTTGATGATGTAAAAGATGTGCGCCTAAATGAACGACTCTCCGGCTCATTTGCTGGCGCTCTAGCACAACTTAATGGAGGCCCCGCACATGGGTAAGGTGGTCTCTATGGCAAAACATTCTGCTTCTAAGTTGGTAACTCAAAACCCTTGGCACGAGCTTAAAGGTTTTACATCGGCACGTATTGCACTGGGTCGAAGTGGAAATAGCGTTCCAACTAAAGAGTTGCTTTCATTTCAACTCGACCATGCACAGGCGATGGATGCCGTTCATTGTGCTTTAGATGTGGATTCATTGGTTGAGCTCATCGCTCAATCAAACTCGGTCATTCAACACACTTCTCAGGCACCCATTAAGGCGCACAGCAAAGCGACAGACAGATTCATGTATTTGCAAAGGCCGGATCTTGGTCGTGAGCTTGATGACGTCTGTTGGAATCAGTTGCAAGCCGTTCTTCATTCAGAGTCTCCCCCGTTTGATCTCGCGATAGTAGTGGCTGATGGCTTGTCTTCAATTGCCATTCAAAATCATGCAAATCCAGTCATTGAGCATCTGCTTTCTTTATTAGGGGAAGACGAAGTGCCGTGGCATGTTGCTCCTATTACTGTTGTGAGGCAGGGCCGAGTGGCAATAGGAGATGATGTTTGCGAGTGCTTACAAGCCAAGATGGTGGTGGTTTTGATTGGTGAACGCCCGGGACTGACCTCTCCAGATAGCATGGGTATGTACCTGACTTGGCAGGCGAGAAGAGGAACAAAAGACTCTGATAGGAACTGCATTTCTAATATTCGCCCACAGGGGTTGGCTTATGAAGATGCGTGTAAGCGAGCGGTATACCTATTGAAGGAAGCTCGTCGGCTAGAGCTTTCAGGAGTCAACCTTAAAGACCGTTCGAGTATCGAGGAAGAAGGTGGTGAGCAGTTAGAAGACAAGCACACAGGCAATTTTTTAATTGGATAAAAGACAAAAATAGAGGGATTTACAATGTCAGAACATCAGGAATATTTGGCGCAAAGACAACTTAAAAGGGGCACTGCTGGGTGGATTTTGCTAGCAGGGTTAGGCGTTTCATACGTGATCTCTGGTGACTTTGCAGGCTGGAACTTTGGTATCGGTCAAGCTGGCTGGGGAGGCTTTCTTATTGCTGCAATTGCTATGGCGGTGATGTACTTTACCCTTGTCCTTTCTTTGGCGGAGATGTCTGCGGCTATTCCCGCTGCAGGAGGTGGCTATAGTTTTGCTCGACAAGCCATGGGACCAACGGGGGGATTTTTTACCGGCTTATCCGTCTTAATTGAGTATGCCCTTGCACCTGCCGCGATTGTCATTTTTATTGGCTCAGCGGTGAATGAACTAATGGGTATCGATGGTCCTCTTGTTTACGCGATCTTTTATGCCATCTTTATCGGTATTCATATGGCAGGGGTGGGAGAAGCTCTGAAAGTCATGATGGTCATCAGTGGGTTAGCCGTACTAGCAATTCTTATGACAGCAGGCGTATTGGTTAGTGAGTTTGATGCTAATAATCTGTTTGATATCGCTCCGGCAACCGCACAAGCCACAGAACTACTTCCTTTTGGTTGGTATGGTGTATGGGCGGCACTACCGTTTGCAATGTGGCTTTTTCTTGCGGTAGAAGGGGTTCCACTGGCTGCTGAAGAGGCGAAAAACCCGGCCAAGGATGTACCCAAAGGTATTATCGGCGCAATGTTATTCTTACTGGTCACCGCTACCTTAGTCGTTCTGCTGCTTGCGGGCGCTGTGGGTTCTGAAGCGATTGCGAATAGTGCCGTTCCTCTAGTCGATGCCTTGAAGTTGACCGGTAATCCAACCGTTGCAACGGCTGTTAATATACTAGGACTTGCAGGACTTATTGCTTCATTCTTCTCGATTATCTACGGTTATAGCCGCTTAGTGTTTGCATTGTCTCGTGCGGGTTACTTGCCTCAAAGTTTGTCGCTTACAAACAAAAACAAAGTGCCTGCTCGTGCTTTAGTGGTGCCGGGTGTGTTTGGTTTTGCTGTGTCATTGACCGGAGAAGGCGACCTGATCTTGGCGATGGCGGTAGTGGGGGCGACAGTGTCTTATGCATTAATGTCGCTTAGTCATATATTGTTGCGTATCAAGCAACCAGAGCTTCACCGTCCATACAAAACACCGGGTGGCATGCTGACTTCCGGCACTTCACTAGTGCTGTCGCTTATTGCAATGACGGGTGTTTATGCTTTTGACCCATCTGCATTCTTTATGACTATGGGACTCTTTGTGATTGGTGGTGCTTATTATGGCCTATATAGCCGTAATAAATTGGTCGCATCGACCGCTGAGGAAGAGTTTGAGATGCTGTCGGTTGCAGAGAAAGAGCTTGAGGCTAATAATTAGATTCAATTTCTAATGGTATTTAAGGCTCTAGTGCTTTGCTGGAGCCTTTATTACACTACTTGTAGTAACTTGCGTGTAAACCCCAATCGCGATCACCTCTAACGATAAATATTAATTTAGAAATAGTGCTGTTTTAGGATCATTTTCTTGGAACATTTTTGTCCAGACACTTGTCATGATTTTTTATAACGAGTTAGATTCATAGCGACGAGCCCCGAAGTTCATTGATAGTGAAGTTTTTATCGCGCTAATCATGTCGATTGCCTTTCTCTAAAGATAAGTTGAAATGATGCAAAGGAAGAATTCGGCATAGATTATGAATGGGATTGATTCAGTAGACGGAATATATGATTCACTAGTAATTAGGATGAATTACTGTTCGCATGTGTATATGTAGCCTACTCCAGACTAATTTCCCTCACACCCCAACACTGCCACAAACGCATCCAAATACTTCTCTATAGTTAAATCCGCAGAAACTGGCGGAAGTTCTACGGTAATGCATGGCAGGTTTCTTTCCTGACACCATGTGCCGAATGAGCCTGGGGTTTCGTAATCCACGTCTTCAACGAGCGGTAGGTTGAATTGTTTGCTTAGCCAAGTGGCAAGCTCCGATTGGGTTGGGTCATCGACCATGGCGAGAGGTTCGTGGAAAGAGATGACGAATTTTGGCTTACGCTGTTCAATGAGTGTGATGAGGGACTGCACTTCAGGTTCAAGTTGTTCGGCTTGGCCGGTTTTCACTTTTACATCTCTGACTGGTGTGTGGGAGCTCCAGCGATAGACAGTGCCGTTTGCTGTCCAATTTTGAGTTGGGAAGGCACGGTTCAGGTCGACTTGGTTTGCGTTGGCACGTGTTCCTAATTGATTGCCATCTGGGTTCATCGACAGGATCACATCGTGTCTCAAGTTGGCGGCTGGCAAGCTTCTCAGCGCACAAGATAATCCTGCAATAGAAGCGGTTTCATCACCGTGTGTGCCTGCTAAGATCAGCCCGCGAGACTCGCTTTCTACTTGTACGGGGAAATAGAGCAAAGGCGCACCCAACACCGATTTTCCATATGACAGCGGCTTTATCGAAAACGCAGCTCTTTCCGTTCTTGGAATTAAACTCACCTTAATCTCCTGATTGATCAAGTACTATCAAGTATTCACTATTGGCTATATTAATCATTAACTAAGTCCATTAGATGAACCCCTTTAAATAAATCATAGCGTCAAAACTCGTCAACCGTCGCATTGTTAATTTTATTACTTGCTTCAAAGATAGGCTAGGAGAGCAAAAACATATGGATTTTAAGAAACATTCAACGGCTTTACTCATTTCATCTCTATTGACACCTTTTATCTCAGTAACTGCCGTTGCTGACACATTGCCTGCGGGAACTTCTCTGGCGAAAGAACAACATTTAGTTCGTGCTAACGATGCAGAAGCGGCGACGCTTGACCCTGCGAAAGCAGAAGGCCTGCCAGAAATGCACATTCTACGTGACCTGTTTGAAGGTTTAGTGATTCAAGATCGTGATGGCAATATTACTCCAGGTGTCGCGGAATCTTGGGAAACCGAAGACAACCAGACGTTTGTGTTCCACCTGCGTAAAGACGCGAAATGGTCGAATGGCGATCCGGTAACGGCTGATGATTTCGTGTATGCGATAAGACGCGCGGTCGATCCTAAAACGGCATCGCCGAATGTGTGGTATCTCAAGCTCACCCAAATCAACAACATTGCTGACGTAGCCGAAGGCAAAAAGCCCGTTGAAGAGTTAGGTATCTCTGCAGTCGATAAACACACGGTGAAGTTCGAACTCGATAGTAAAGTGCCTTACTTTGTGGCGATGACGGGCCACACATCCATGATGCCAGTACACGAAGCAGCCCTAGAAAGTAGCGACAAGCCGTGGAGCGATCCTAAGCAATTTGTTGGTAATGGTGCATTCGTACTAGACGAGTGGGTGGTGAACGAGCGCATTGAACTGAAGAAGAACCCAAAATACTGGGACAGTTCAGATACCCACTTAACCGAAGTAACTTATATTCCGTTTGAGAATCAGAATGCCTCGATTAACCGTTATGCAGTGGGCGAGGTCGATATTACTTCGGACGTGCCTACACACATGGCGCAGCAGCTTAAAAGCAAATACCAAGATGCGTTTACTACCGTGCCTTTGCTGTGTACTTACTACTACGCATTCAATACTACGCGACCACCTTTTGATGATGCGCGAGTACGTAAAGCCGTCTCTTATTCTATGATGCGTGACGTTATCACCAATGGTGTGACTCAGGTGGGCAACTTACCAGCTTATACCTTTGCACATGAGTACACGGCTGGTTTTGATGCGACACAACCTGAATACAGTACGTGGACTCAAAAGGAACGTGATCAAAAAGCAAAAGAGCTACTGAAAGAAGCGGGCTACGATGCGTCTAACCCGTTGGATTTCAAACTGCTTTACAACACCAGCGAATCGAACAAGTCGATTGCAGTGGCGATTGCATCAATGCTGAAAGGCAACTTAGGCGCACAAGTTGAACTAGAAAACCAAGAGTGGAAGTCTTACTTGGTATCGCGTCGCCAAGGTGATTTTGATGTGATGCGCGCCTCTTGGTGTGGTGACTACAATGAAGCATCAACCTTCTTGAGCCTATTGCGCTCTGGTTCTTCGGGTAACTTTGCTCGTTACAATAACGACAAGTACGACGCAGCAATGGACAGCGCCTTAGCTGCAACCAGTGAACAAGATCGCCAAGGTTTCTATGATCAAGCAGAACAGTTGTTGGCAGAAGATATGCCGATCGCACCAATTTACTACTACATGCAGGCTCGCCTAGTGCGACCAAGTGTTGGTGGTTTTGCGAAAAACAATGTGGAAGGGCGTATCTACTCTAAGGATCTCTACATCAAAGAGTAATTGCGTTTGATTCACGCGGCGACACACCGCTAAGAACATGAAATAAAGAAAAGGGACGTTGATCATAAATATCTGATCAATGTCCCTTCGTCATTAATCTGTAACTAGAACCGCAAAAAACTGAAACCTGATTGAAGTATTTTTCACTTTTATTTCAATCAGGTGAAGCCATGTTACCCCCTCTACGTGCTCTTGTTGCGTTCGAAGCTGTTGCTCGTCTTGGTTCCATTGGCGCGGCTGCCCGAGAGCTTTGTGTCACGCAAGCGGCGGTTAGCCAACAGCTCAAAAGTTTAGAAACCTTCCTCGCCTGCCATCCTTTTATAAAAAATACTCTTTTATCAGGCTTAATATTCAGCTGGTGGACTGGCCATCAACTAACCCTTGTCAGAATGTCGATATCGAGCTGACCAACGGCAAGGTCGAAAGCGAAGACACTCATTGCGAGCGATTGTTTCAAGAACATTGGCAACTGGTGTGCAGCCCTTTCAGAGAAATTACGCTCAGCAATTCAGAAGATCAAACTTGAGCAATAGCCAACTCTAACAATTAAGTCTAGTTTTGGTATTAGCTTGCTATCAGAAAATGAAAAGTGGAAAGACCGTGCGATCGCGCGCTTTATCAAACAAAGCTAAAAGGACGAAATACAATTGTGATTGAAGAGTCATACCCGGCATCAACAAAAGCGATCGGCAGTTCTTAGTTTGACTAAGAGCCAACATCCACACAAATTGTTTTTCGCATGTTTTAGCCCTAAAAGGTTTTCGTCGCGCAAAGTGATAACGAAAATCGGTAAATAAAAATCAAAAATAAAAACGCGAGCGGTAGATTGCGATTTATGTTGGTGCTACGTTATGAGCAATTTATAACATATAAGTCATGACACATTAGACTGAGAGATAGCAGCTAACGATGAACAAGACAAAAAGATATCCGGTCAACATAGTATTCAGTTACTTAATACTGTCATCATTATGGGTTTTATTCTCTGATCTCGCAGTTGAGTCACTATCAAATAATCTATACGAACACGCCTTAGCTCAGACAGTTAAAGGTCTGATCTTTATCATTCTAACGTCTATTTTATTATGGGTAATGGTCCAGAAAAATAATCGAGATTTAGAGGACGCTAACGATCTTGATAGTGTGACTGGACTTCATAGCCCTTCAGTCTTTTATCGATATTTAAATAAAAGACTGAAAAATTCTCAAGCCAGTGACCATTATGTCCTCTTCTTATTAGACATTGATAACTTCAAATCTGTCGCTGACCAGATCGGATTCGAGAATACTAATTCATTTTTAAAAGATATCGCACGATCTATTGAACTTCCTATAGAGCATCAACCGCTTTCATCACGAGTGCACTCAGATGGCTTCGCGTGCTTGGTTAAACTCAACCACACGGAGCATATTGAATCCTACATTGCCCTCGTACATCGTAGATTTAACCAGTGTGCTTATCGTTATGATATCCACGCCACTTGTTGTATTGGCGCTGCTCTATTCCCCTCGGATGGGAATAATGCCAAGCAACTCATGGCATCTGCTACCCACGCCTTAACTGAAGCAAAGAAAAGCAAGGACACGATTGAATTTCATGACCCAAAACTCACTGAGCTTGAACGCAACGTCAAGAAATGGTGCAAGAATTACGTAAAGCGATTGATGACAAAGCGATTGATATTGTGTTTCAGCCTAAATTCAACATTGAAAGTAGACTCGTCGCAGGTGTGGAGGTGTTGTCTCGTTGGACGCATGAGCGCTATGGTGTCGTTTCACCGGATATCTTTGTCGCGCTAGCAGAAGAGAATTATTTTTGTCGTGATTTGACTACGTTAGTTCTAGAGAAGACTGCGTCACAACTTAGGGCTAATGGCTTGCTAGGGAATGAGCTTAATAGTGTCTCGGTCAATATTTCAGCGGTAGAGCTAAATAGCGTTGATGACATGAACCATCTGGACGAATATCTACGAAAGGATCCCGAGTTTGCTCGCTTACTTTGTCTGGAAATCACTGAAACCGCTATTTTGAAAGATATAGATCAGTGTGCAATCGCTGTTCAGAAGTTAAAAAAACAAGGGGTGTCCTTTTCGATAGATGATTTTGGTGTTGGCTACACGTCTTTTGGTATATTTAGCAAATTGGATGTAGATGAAATCAAAGTCGATCGCAGTTACATCAGTGGGTTAGAAGATGATTATCGTTCTAGAGCTATAACGTCTGGTATCATTGATATAGCGCGAGGGTTTGGCATTAGTGTTGTGGCTGAAGGGGTTGAAAATGCTCAACAACTGTCAATTTTGAAAACGTTAAATTGCGAACAAGCCCAAGGTTATTATCTGGGCTACCCGATGCCATATAAGCAGTTGAAAGAAAGTCTCACCTCTGAAATAGAACCATGTTCAACAACATAACTTAATACTTTTTCATCTAGGCTACAGAGATACAGATGACTTGTATCGAGAAGGATGCTGTTGGCCTAACTATAAGAAATCCCCATTCGCTGACAAAACGAATGGGGATTTTAGTTACTAGGGGGTAGTAATTTTATCTTCTAACTTGTTTCAGGTTTTAGATAGCCACCATAGTCGCGGCTTTCTTCATTGCTTCCTTGGTTGAACACTCAATCACGTTCGCGTTAGCAAAGCGGTGAGCGTCTTTCACTTGAATATCGTGAGCCAAGATAACCAGTCTTGCGTTCGCTACATCTAGGTCAGTGATGCGGTTCTGAATGCCGTTTTGACCTTGAGTTTCTACCTTAATCTTAAGGCCTGCGGCTAAGCCTGCTTTCTCTAGTGCTTTCGCTGCCATGAAGGTGTGTGCAACACCTGAAGGGCAACATGTTACAGCTACGATGTCGTACTCGCCTTCGCCTGCTACAGGTGCCACTTGAGCTTGTACTGGTGCTTCAACCATGTATTCTTCTGTTTCTACCGCTACCGGTTTCCAGAAGCCAACGATAACTGCTGTGGTTAGTGAGCCAAGCGCAATACCGACCACGTACATTGGAATGTTGCTTGATACTGGCGCAGTGATTAGGCCGCCCCACGGTGCGTGAAGTAGAACGTCTGTCATGAAGCCAAACACACAACCCACGATACCACCGGCAACGATTGAAGGAAGTACGCGCATTGGGTCATTCGCTGCGAACGGGATAGCGCCTTCAGAGATACCGATAGAACCCATGATTGCTGCAGCTTTACCTGCTTCTTGCTCTTGTTTAGAGAACTTGTTTTTGAATAGGAACGTTGCCAATGCCATGCCTAGAGGTGGTGTACAAATCGCGATGCCTACGCCGCCCATTAGCCACGGTTGTGTGTCTACTTGAGTTTGAGCAAATAGGGTCGCGACTTTGTTGATAGGGCCGCCCATATCAAACGCCGTCATACCACCAAGGATTGTGCCCAGAACCATCTTAGATGCACCAGCCATTGAAGCTAGGAACTCGTTCATTGAAGACATGAACAGTTTGATTGGCTCGCCGATACCCCACAGTACGATGCCGGCAGAGATTAACGTGCCTAGAAGCGGATAGATGAAGTAAGCACCTAGCGCGGTCATGTTGGTAGAAAGTGGGATCTTCTTAAGTTGGAACACCACGCCACCAGCGATAAAGCCTGCCACGATACAACCAAGGAAGCCGCCGCCCATGTCAGCCATGATGCCTGAAGAAATCATCGCAGGTGCCAGTGCTGGTTTATCCGCAATTGAGTAACCAATAAAGCCGCCAAGAATGATTGGGAAAAGAACAAGGCCTTTGATACCGATATTAGAGATGTCTGCCAACAAGCCGTCTGCTGGAACCGCACCTTTGCCTGATGCCATGACCGCTAACGCCAACAGAACACCACCGGCTACGATGAAAGGTAGCATGTGTGAGGTTCCGAAAAGCAGGTGGCCTTTCATGGTACTAAGGATTTTTTTAAAGTCGCTACTACTGTTTTTATTATTGGTATTCGTAGCTTGAGTTGTTAGGGTGCTCATAATTTTCTACGCCTTATGAATTAATTAAAATATTAAGGATTTGATGTTCGTCTTCTGCGTTATGGATATCTTGAATAAATTCATCGCTGAATTTTCCAAATAGTTCTTGTAGTACATAAATATGATGGTCTGCACCGTTATCTGGTGAGGCAATCATAAAAAACACGGTTGGATTGATGCCGTCTTCATCTCCATACTCGATACCTTGACGCTTAACACCAACAGCAATGGCAGGCTCAGTTACAGCCTTGCTTTTTGAGTGTGGGTAAGCGATGCCGTCCATTGAGGTGATGCTTTGAGATTCACGAATTTCAATGTCTGCCAAGAAGGCTTCTTTACTGCTGATTCGGTTGTTCTCAAATAACATGCTTGCCAATTCTTCAAACAGTTCTTTTTTATTATTCGCTTTAAGGTTGTTATTAATTAAGTTGACGTTAGTTAGCTGTGTGATCATTTATTAACTCATTCACTCTTGAAGTTCTTGAATTAAAATTAATGGATTAACCCGATTCGCGAAATAGCAAATAAAAGCCCTTCACTGTACATTTGTATCCAGCAAAATTAAGTGTGATTTGCATCATTCATCCAGTGTGAGATGGGTCATATTTGATGGCGTTTTTCGGTGTTGAAATAACTTTTTGTAGGAACAAAAATGCCCCGCAAAAGCAGGGCATGAACAGTGTGTACTGAGTTCTGAGGGAGTTAGCTGTAAGCGCGCGCTACGCGTCCAGCGCAATCCAGTTTGTAACTCTCAGCATAAGCCGGAACGAATACCGAATGGCCTTTCTCTATCACGCAGGTTTCACCACATTGATGAGTGAGCACCATAGACTCGTCGAGCGGCAATAGGATCTCGGCACCTTCGGTCGTGATCTGGCGTTGATGCGAATTTTGCACGATAGAGAACTTAAAATCCTCGACAGGGATTTGGTATTCCATCACATCACCTTGCTCAATCGGGCTGAGCAATAATCTATCCGCGGGCTTTTCGTTAAATCGTGTACAAGAAACCAGTTCATTCACGTCCATGTACTTAGGCGTTAACCCAGCACGCAGCACATTGTCTGAGTTCGCCATGATCTCTAAGCCTGTGCCTTTGATGTAAGCGTGAGGGGTTTCAGCGTCCAGATACATGGCTTGCCCCGGCTTTAGCGTAATCACGTTCAATAGTAGCGGAGCAAACAGGCCGACATCACCTGGGTATTGGTTTTCCAGTTCTGAAATCAATTGGAATACACGTTTATCAGAAAGCTTGGCCTTCATGATCAACATGGTCAGCGCCATGCCTTTTTGTTCACCTTCCAAAGACAATAAGCTTGCAAAAAAACAGGCTAAGCCATTGGGTGTTTGATCGCCCGCGAGATCGTTTACCATCGAATGTAACTCAGGAATGTCGAGGTAATGAAAATGCTCAAGGATCTCACTGATCGACCTAAAGCCATTCATTGCTGTGTAGTCGGTTAGGGCATACACCAGTTCTGGCTTGTGATTCGGATCCTTGTAGTTACGATTGCCTGCGGTCATCGGAATACCTTGCTGCTCTTCAAGAGCATAGCCAGATTCCGCTTGCTGCTTGTTTGGGTGGACTTGAACAGACAGTGCCTTCTCCGCAGCTAACACCTTGAATAGGTAAGGCAGCTCGCCAAAACGACTTGCAACTTTCTCGCTTAAAAACAGGTTTAGGTTCTTAGAGATCAAGCTCGATAATGTGGTCTGCTGCCCGTTGTCGTTTACCATTGAGCAACCATTAGGGTGAGCGCCCATCCAGATCTCTGCTTGCGGCTCACCAGACTGGTTATCTATGCCAAACAGTTGGCTAAACGAAGAAGGGCTACCCCATGCGTAGTTTTGAATCACATTAGTCATAGGGTAGAAAAAACGTTGTACGAACGAATCGTTCGCTAAAGAAAAATCAGACATCGAAATCACCATGAAGGGAAACATGGCTTGAGCTCTACTCGGCTTAATGAAATGCGAGAGTAGAGTGGGCTCAAGCCATTGGAGTTGAAATGGCTTAAGCCGCTGCTGTTGCTAGCTTGGCTTTGCGTAGGTTTTTAAGTGCGATACAAGTAACCGCAGTTACGCCCGCACCAGACGCCATGCATACCAGTGCTAGCAGTGGGTAGTTCATTGCGCCAAGTAGAGCGACCACTGGACCACCGTGAGCAACGCTGTTGGTGATGCCGAATGAGAACGCCATAACCGCAGCAGTCATTGAGCCAAGTACGTTGGCTGGGATAACCGACATCGGGTCTTGAGCCGCGAAAGGAATCGCACCTTCAGAGATACCTACTAAGCCCATCGCACCTGCTGCTTTACCCGCTTCGATTTCAGAAGATTCGAACAGGTCAAACTTACGGCCAAGTCTGGTTGCGATAGCCATACCTAGCGGAGCGACAGGGATAGCACATGCCATTGCACCCATGAACTGAGTTTGACCGCTGGCAATCATGCCGACTGAGAATAGGAACGCCACTTTGTTGAATGGGCCACCCATATCAAAACCAGCCATACCACCCAATACGATGCCAAGCAGAACCACGTTACCTGTGCTCATGCTAGTAAGTAGGGCAGTTAGGGCATCCATCAACCCAGCGATAGGTGCACCAATGACGAAGATGAACAAACCTGCGATGAATAGAGAACCAGTGATCGGAGCGATCATGATAGGCACAAGCGGTTGAACGAACTTGTGGTAGTTAAACGAGGTAATCCATTTAACGAAGTAACCCACTAATAGACCGGCGATGATTGCGCCAATGAAGCCAGTACCTGCGTCAGCGCCATAGAAAGAACCGTTGTTGGCAATCCAACCGCCAATCAAGCCAGGGGTTAGAGCAGGACGGTCAGCAATCGCGTAAGCAATGTAGCCGGCCAAGATTGGGATCATCAGGGTGAAGGCAACCACGCCCACTTCTAGGATTTGGTTCCACATGCTGCCAGCAGGAATCGCCATGCCAGATTCGCTTGGCTCGCCACCAATAGCCAGTGCTAGGGCAATCAAAAGGCCGCCTGTCACTACGAATGGGATCATGTGAGATACGCCATTCATCAAGTAACGATAAAGGTCTGAACGTGCTTGCGAGGCTTTCTCTGCAACAGATTGGTTAGTCGGTGCTTGTTCAGCTTGGTAGCTTGGCGCGTTGAGTGCTTGTTTGATCAAGCCTTGTGCGTCTTTGATTGGCGCTTTTACGTTGGTTTTGATAACGCGTTTGCCAGCAAAACGAGCCATGTCGACCTGCTTGTCACAAGCCACCACAATCGCGTCGGCACGTTCAATTTCTTCTTGAGTTGGGCTGTTTTTAACGCCGATAGAACCGTTGGTTTCGACCTTAACATCGTAGCCAAGAGCCGCTGCGCCTTTCTCTAGCGCTTCAGCTGCCAAATAGGTGTGTGCAACGCCAGCTGGACAGCCTGTCACGCCAATGATGAAGCCTTGGGTTTCTGTCGTTTCTTCGGTTGGAACTGGCTCTGGTTTAGTCAGTAACAGCTCCAATGCAGCTTGCTCGGAATCGGCATTCATGAAGTTTTCAATGAAACCTTCTTCAATCAGTTTTGAAGAAAGCTCGGCCAATACTTCGATGTGGTGATTGTCGCCGCCACCGGGAGAAGCAATCATAAAGAACAGTTTTGAAGGCTGACCATCATCGGCTCCGTAGTCGATGCCTTCTTTGTGCACGCCGATAACAACCGCAGGTTTGATTACCGCGCTACTCTTCGCGTGTGGCAGGGCAATGCCTTCTTCAAAGCCAGTGTTGCCTTGTTCTTCTCGCGCTTTAATGTCGGCAAGAAACTGAGCTTTGTCTGAAATTCGACCTTGTGTGTACAGCACCTCTATCAGCTCTTTAAATACATCTTCTTTGGAATTGGCGCTTAGCGAAAGCTTAATCAAATCTTGATTGATCAGTGTTGTGATCATAATGAACCCCTACTCTGTTTTTATTTTGTTAGGGGTATTTTGAAATTGATTCGGTGCCTGCTGTAGTGAAGAAAAAACGCATTTACTGGATGATTGTTGCCTTCTAAATGGAGTGTGATTTTGATCGGTTAGGAGTGCCTGTTTGGGGGAGTGTTGACAGCTTTTATGAGGTTATAACGCTTTTATTGATAAGGGCTTAGATTGATTTTTCTATCATGATAACAGTGTTCTAAATCTGGCCTTAGACTGGAGATTTATTTCCACTACTGGATTTTTGTAACCTAGATCTCAAATTGTGATTTTGCTCAATAGCGCTATGTTTCACTAAGGAGTATATCTATTCCCGTAGCGTTATTGCTGCTTTTAAGAGTTCGAAACAATGATATTTCATGACCTAATCTCGTCGGTATTAAATGAGCGAGAACCATTTCATAACATCTGGTTTGCTGGAGATTTTCACACGCCTTCAGCGTGCAGCTATCAGGTGAACTTTCCGCGCTTAGAGTTGGTATTAGACGGAGAGTATATTAATGAAATGGAGAGTCATGATCGCAAGATCACCAACGTTATTGCCAAAGCCGGAGACGCGATTTTCATCCCGCCTAACTGTTGGAACAAGCCGAACTGGGATACTGATTGTTCGGTACTGAGTATGTTGTTTGGGCGTCGTCAGCTTGGTTTAAGCTTGGTGAGTAAGCGCAAAGGGGAAGAGAGCTTTTACGATATCCAAAAACACAGTATTCAGACTCGATCAGGGTTTGCGATTGATAACATCTTGGAGGCGCTTAGCTCGTTAGCGAGAGAGAGCAACAAGCAGCCGATGGATGAGTTATTGCTGCAAGCTCTGCTCCAATACAGCAAGACGATGTTGGATGCGCCTGTCGAGAAATCTCACAGCCGCGTGCAGGATGTGTATCAAGGGATTTGTATCTATATCCAAGAGAATTTCCACCGCCAGATCACGCGAGACAGCATCTCTTTGCGCTTTAGTATTTCATCCAACCATTTGTCGCGAATGTTTCGTCAACAAGGCCACATGACGCTGGCTGAATACATTACACGTGTGCGAATCGACCGCGCCAAGTTCATGCTCAAGAAATACAATTTCAAGCTCAATGAAGTGTCGGTACGTTGTGGCTTTAAGGATGTGAATTACTTCTGCCGAGTATTCAAAAACCGCACCGGAAGAACCCCGACTGAATATCGAGGATCCATCTAGAACTAACGAGCTGGTAATCAAATCAGGCGTGACGAGATGTACATCAGCAGAGCTTGTAGGTCGACACTGCTTCGAGTCTTTTGCAGACGTTCATTGACCTGATCGTGAAGCAGGTTTCGAGTTAGGTTGGTCGCCGCGACAATGTGCTCACGCTGTGGCTTGGTTGGCAGAACAAGAGCAATGGCCACATGCACTTCGCCGATACGTGATGCCCAGTCAATTGGGTCGTCACTGACGATAACCGCAATCGAGAGATCTTGAGTCGATTCAAACATCACATGCGGCAGTGCGATACCTGGTGACACGCAGGTTGAAGAGCGTTCCTCCCGCTTAATAAATGCCAGAATCAGTTCATCTGGATCTTCTGGATAAACAAGGTGAGCGAGCCCTTTTAAGCACTCAAATTTGGTCAGTTGGGTTTGCGCCTTAGCGTGGTGCCATTTGATGTCACAAGGCGGGCATATTTGTGGCATTCGCTGGATTAAATCTTTAGAGAATTCATGGTTCACTTGTGAGCCAACCATGTCGTAATGCTCAGCAATTACATCTTTGAGAACGAAACAGGCCAGCTCCGCATCAATCCCAACCGCGGTTATCTGACACAAATCACCACGAAGTAAACCTACTTGCAGCATCGCAACGGATTTGGAGAGATCAGCGGTTCGATTTTGAGTGATGTTGATAATGCGGATGTTGCTTTTGAACTTCTTCGCTAAGCGAGTCAGCGGCTGTGCGACATGTGAGTTCGCGGCAGGATCGTTAACGAAGAAGGTGATCTGGTATTCGTTCATCAAAAGCTTAAGTTCGACAATGCTTAATAAAAACTTTATCGACACTCAACAACACCTCTTCCATTGGAACAAATACGGTTTTAGCTGGGTCAAATCGGCTTAGTTGTCCGATGTCGATATCAGAGACGATCAACACTTTGTCTGCGAGGGTAATATCTTGGGCTGTCAGTAAGTTTTCAATACCCATAGCGCCTTGCGTCTCAACCTTGATTGAAACGTTGAACTTAGGGGCTGTTTTATTTAGAGCATCAGCTGCCATATAGGTGTGCGCAATGCCTGTAGGGCACGCAGTTACCGCTACAATTCTCATTATTATTCTCGGCTTAATCTCGTCCCTGTTACGTTACAAAAGCTACCTTTCAGAAGCTACCTTGGAAAAGCTATCTTGCATGGAAAATCCAGTATAGAAAGCTCGCATGGCGGAGGGACGATATTGTTATGGGTTCTGTGGATTTTATGGATTGGCGTTTTTTATTCCAAGGTGAAAGTCACACTCTGAGTTCTTGGTTACAATAATCCAGTTAATGCACCTTTCGTCCTATATATTGAGTGCCTTCACACCGTTAATCTTTTCATCTTATTAACCTTATCACTTACGTAATTACTTCAGTCTGAAATCAGGCGAGGCAGAGCAGCATATGGATATCACCAACATTATCGAGCCCGAGATTATCTGTTTGGATTTACAAGCAGACTCAAAACAGGCGGTATTTGAAGAGCTTGTTGAACTGCTCGACCGTGCCGGTAAGCTCTCTAATAAACGTGAATTCCTTGACGACATCTGGAAGCGTGAAGCCATCGGTAATACTGGCTTTGACGATGGCATCGCCATTCCACACGCGAAAAGTGCTGCCGTAGCTAAACCTGCGGTGGCGGTAGGTATCAGCCGTTCTGGCATCGATTATGGCGCAGACGGCGGCGAGCTGTCGGATGTGTTCTTTATGCTCGCTTCACCAGACAACAACGACGACCACCATATCGAGGTACTGGCTCAGATTTCGACCAGGCTTATTGAAGATGGCTTTGTTACAAAATTAAAGGCGGTGGAGTCTGTCGAGGAAGCTCAAGAGCTGTTTCTTGAAGCCAATTCAGAATCGTTCGATAGCTACGCATCTAGCCATCATGAAGTGTATGTCGAACCACTAAGCCCTTGGGCACAATCTCTTAATCGCCTCAAAGAACACTTATTATACGGCACCTCACACATGATTCCTTTCGTGGTTGCAGGTGGTGTGCTTTTGTCTTTGTCGGTGATGATTTCGGGTCATGGTGCAGTGCCTGAGAGCGGAGTTCTGGCTGACATCGCACAGATGGGCATCGCGGGGTTAACCCTGTTTACAGCGGTGCTCGGTGGTTACATCGCGTATTCAATGGCCGACAAACCGGGTTTAGCGCCCGGTATGATTGGTTCTTGGGTTGCGGTGAATCAATACAATACCGGCTTTCTCGGTGCAATTGTGGTCGGTTTCTTCGCTGGTTTTGTGGTGAATCTACTTAAGAAGATCAAACTGCCAGACAGCATGATCTCGCTGAGCTCTATCTTCATCTATCCATTAGTCGGCACCTTCGTGACCTGTGGTGCGGTGATGTGGGTGATTGGCTCTCCGATAGCTCAAGTAATGCTTGAGATGAACCAAATGCTCACGGGCATGGCAGGCTCCGGAAAAATGGTATTGGGCAGTATTTTAGGTGCAATGACGGCCTTTGATATGGGCGGCCCGATCAATAAAGTAGCAACGCTGTTTGCCCAAACTCAGGTGAATACTCAACCATGGTTGATGGGCGGTGTCGGGATAGCGATTTGTACGCCACCGCTAGGTATGGCATTGGCGACTTTCTTATCGCCAAAGAAATTCAAAAGAGACGAACGTGAAGCAGGTAAAGCGGCGGGTATCATGGGTATGATTGGCATCAGTGAAGGCGCGATTCCTTTTGCTGCCGCCGATCCTGCGCGCGTTCTGCCTGCGGTTGTTGCTGGTGGCATTGTCGGTAACGTGGTTGGCTTTATGTTCCATGTAGTGAACCATGCACCATGGGGTGGATGGATAGTGTTGCCAGTGGTTGATGGCAAGATTGGCTATATCGTTGGCACACTAGCGGGGGCTCTAACGACAGCCCTGATCGTGATTCTTCTGAAGAAGAACGTGGTCGAAGGTGAAGTGAATTCTAATCAGTTGACCTGTGGTTCGGTAACGGAAGAAGGGCAAGCAGATGTATTGGCGATCACTTCTTGTCCATCTGGTGTTGCCCACACTTTCCTGGCGGCTAAGTCTTTAGAAAAGGCGGCCCATCACCTTGGAGTTCGGATAAAGGTTGAGACCCAAGGTGCCAACGGAATAGGTAATCGCATTACCCAGAAAGATATTGAAAGGGCGAGGTTGGTGATCTTCGCTCACGATGTGGCGATTAAGGAAGTTGAGCGCTTTGCGAATGTGAAAATCTTAGATGTCAGCACCAAAGAAGCGATGCTCAATGCGCAGGCGTTGATCATGCGAAAGGTGTAACCCTTAAGCTTTAAAGTTAATCATCTATAAAGTTAACTAGATCAAAACTAAAAAGACTCCGTTCTAGCCTTTGGCTAATAGTGGAGTCTTTTTGTATGGCTTCTAAAACAAGTTGAGCTTTTAAAAAGGATGATACTTAAATACGTCTTCAACCATTGAGTTAAGCAAATCGATGTCGTCACAGGTTTTGGCGTAGGTACGCAAGCCTGCGATCTGAACTTGAACATGTCGAGCAAGCTGAACAGGTTCACGCTCTTTGCTTATCTCACCCAGTTCTTGTGCTTCTGTAATCAACTTGGCGAACTCACCTTCCATGATTTTGAGTGATTTCTTCGCTTCTGCTAATAGCTCTGCGTGTTCATCAGTCAGCTCTGCGACCGTTTTAGCCAGCATACACATGCCATTTGGCGAACTTTGTTTTGATTCGACAACCGCACGTTTCACGAAATTTTCGAGCGCTTTGATTGGAGAATCCGTTTCGCTGCGGAAGCGGTTCAGATTGAGGATGCCAAGTTCGGTATAGCGAGCAAGCGTCTCTTTAAACAAACCTTCTTTGCTGCCAAAAGTCGCGTAGATGCTGCCCGGACGCATATCAATCACGTCTTGCAGGTTACGCATAGAAGTCGCATGAAAGCCCTTTTCCCAATACAGGTTCGTTGCTTTATCTACTACATCTTGTCTATCGAACTTCGCAGTCTTGGCCATAACATCTACTTCATTAATCTGAACATATGTTCAATATTTTATGCTGAACGCCCGTTCTAGTAAAGGTGTGTTTAGCTGCTTTGCGCAGGCTTAGAACATCAAAGAGTTAATAAAACATCCAGATCATCAGGAAATAATCTTAATCATCAATAACTTCTACGGTCTTGTGCTGAGCGCCGTAGTAGGTGCCTTCATCGATGGTGTACATCAATGTTGCTTCGCACTCTGGACAATCGAATTCCTCATTGGGTTCAATAGCCGCTTCTTCTACCCATTCCCAACCGATATGTTCTTCGCAAGCGGGACAGTCCATAAAATATCTCTCAGTTATTGTCGCATATTTATTGCGAATCTCTACTTTAATAATTCGGCATTATACATATTTAGTTAACGAGGAATAGACAGTTAATCAGCGCAGAATAGGGAGTTGATTAGTTGTGAATCAATCGCTGGTGAGCGTTGAATCTATAGTTAGTTCTGAATATATCGTTTTCTCTGAGCACATAATTGGTGCAGGCCTACCCCTTTTGGGTAGTTAAAGTGTGTCAGATTTCAGTCGCTTACGTCAATAAAATGTTGTCGCATGTGTTTTGGGTATCGTTAGGTCGCTTAGCTAACAGTTTTATCGGTAAATCAATGAATTTTGTAAGGTTAAATGTTACCTTCATCGCATCGCGATCTGTGTGTCACGGTAATTGATGCACATTGATCAAGTTGAATAATTATACAGTCACAATTGAGGCGCATCTTATTAAGGGTGTGCGAGTTAGATGACTGAAAAGATTTGTTAGCTGCTAGGGAAATGATAATGAAATTAACCGATATGTCTTTTAAGCAAAAAATCATCGCTTTGCTTATTTTACCGATCTTGGGATTTCTATGGCTTAGCGTTTCTGCGATTTCAAAAGGCGTAGAAACCACCAGTGAATTGTCTTCATTAAACCAACTTACCCGTTTGTCGGTTGTGTACAGTGAACTTGTGCATGAGTTACAAAAAGAGCGTGGAATGACGGCTGGGTTTATCGGCTCACAGGGCACTAAGTTTGTCAGTGAACTACGTGCACAAAGAGCCAGTGCAGATAATAGACGTAATCTGAAAACCGAATACTGGCAATCTGCTGAAATCGATTTACCGCAGATCACTCGGCTGAACACTGAAATAAGCCAAAGCCTAAATCAAATCACTTCTATTCGTAATCGGGTCGATTCTCAATCGATTCCGCTGTCTGAGGCTTTGGGTTATTACACCCAACTTAATGCAAAGCTGCTGAGCGTATCGGCGTTAATTGCTGAGCTTAGCTCTGATGCTGCCATCACCACTGAAACCATCGCTTACTACAACTTTTTACAAGGTAAAGAGCGAGCGGGTATCGAGCGTGCTGTCCTAAATAATACCTTCTCTAAAAATGAATTTGGCCCAGGCATGTTGGTTAAATTCATCTCTTTGGTGACTGAGCAAAATACCTATTTCTCAAACTTTGAGGTATTGAGTAACCCAGCTAACGTTCGTTTCTTTGAACAGCAATTGAATGATCGTTCGGTGGCAGAAGTAGAAAAGCTTCGTGGTTTGGCTGAATCTAAGATGAGCGGTTTTGATGTTGATCCTGTGTACTGGTTCTCGCAATCTACCGCTCGTATTGTTCAGCTAAAGAAAACAGAAAACCACCTAGCAGAGTCGCTTATCGCACTGACAGAGAAAAAAATGTCAGAGGCGCAGTCTGCGATGATGATGAGTATTGGTCTGTTTGCTTTGATAACCTTGTTCGCGACCTTCGTGAGCTATAAGGCGATCAGCGACCTGACGATGAGAGTAAAAGATCTTACAGTGATGTTGTCTAAGGTTCGTAATGACAACGACTTAACAGTTCGCGCTAAGTACGTTGGTAACAGCGAACTTGGACAGATCTCTTCTGCACTCAACGAAACCCTAGAGAAGTTTTCAAACGTTATCGACAACCTGTCTCAGTCGAGTCTGACTTTAGCTTCAGCTGCTGAAGAAACCTCGCAAACTTGTCACTACAACTCGAACACGCTAGTTCAACAACAAGACCAAATAGGCTTAGTTGCGACTGCGACAGAAGAGTTATCAGCAACGGTAAATGAAGTGGCCGCTAAAACTCAGCAGACAGCAAGCTCCGCTAAACTGGTCGATGAGCAGTCGCAAGAAGGTTTGAGTACGGTTCAAAACTCTTACCACTCTATCGAAAAACTGGCTTCTGAAATTAATGACCTAGCGGAAAAAATCACGCATCTACACGAGAGCAGCAATAGCATTAACAGTGTGATTGATGTGATTAAGTCGGTAGCAGAACAAACCAACCTACTGGCATTGAACGCGGCAATTGAAGCGGCACGAGCGGGTGAGCAAGGCCGTGGATTCGCGGTAGTGGCTGATGAAGTTCGCACGCTAGCACAACGTACTCAGCAATCGACAGCTGAAATTGAAGGCTTTATCAGCTCGCTACAGTCCGATGTTCAAACGGCGTTTAATGTGATTGATAACAGCCAGAAGATGTCGTCTAAAGCGGTTGAGGATTCAAAAGAGGTGGAACACACCTTACAAGGTATCTCAGCATCGGTGAGCGAGATCTTTAGCATGACTGAGCAGATCGCAACCGCTACCGAAGAGCAAGCGGTAGTGACTCAAGATATTGCTCAAAACGTCATGGCAGTAGAGCAGAAGTCGACAGAATCTACGACAGGTGCAACGCAAATAGCTGCAACAGCCAAAGAACAAGCTCAGTTAGCAGCTTCATTGAAAGATATTGCGAGTACGTTTAAGAGCTAACTAGCAAGCACTCAATAAGAAGTAAAATGCCCGTTAGTCTCTACTTTTAATAGCAGGACTAACGGGCTATTTGTATCTGCTGTCTTCTAAATGGCAACAGATAGTCCATTCAATGGGGATCTACCCCATAAACCAAGACACGAAAATCAACGCACCAAAACCAAATGTCGCCATTAATGCCGTGTCGCCACCGGCTGCTGTGTAGCTGCCTTCGGTTTGTAGGTGAGGGAAGTCAGGTCTGCGAACCTTAACTACCATTGCGAGTGGGCCCCAGATAGCTAGGAACACCAGCACCATACCTGCATAGTCCAGCATGCTTACAAACTGGCTAGCGAACAGCTCAGCTAATACCAAAGGTAAGATGAAGGTTAGCGCATAAGCCAACGCTTTGTTGTTGGTCACCGCATCTTTGTTTTGGTCGTAAAGCGCCATCGACACGCCGAGGAAAGAAGTCACCAAGGCTAGAGCAGAGAACAGAGCGATCACCACTTTCAACCAAGCAGATTGGCCGCTGAACGCAGAGATCAACTCAGAGATATTGTGGAACTGGCTGATCGCGTCTGTGCCGAGGTTGCCGATAATCGCGAATAACCAAGTCAGGTAGCAAATTAATGGAATCACTGAGCCAAGCAGAATCATATTGCGGATCTGCTTTTGAGTCGCTTCACGGTTGTAGATCACCAGTGATGGGATCACCACCATAGAGGCAAAGCTGGTAAAGATAACCGCGCTGTATTGCACCACATCATTGGCTGTGTATTGGCTGGTTTGAGTAAGGTAATCAAGGCGAATGTTGCTAAACAACGACGCGATAACGATAAACAGCATCACGACCATCAAGATGAATAGCCCGCGATTCAGTTTGTCGATATAAGACTTGCCCGAGACGACGATAGCACCCATCAATAGGCTGAAAATGGTATACGCAACGGATGCTGATACATCGACACCAACGTCGAGCAGTAGCTTATGAATGATGTCACCGACACCCAAGATATAAGCGATCAACATGCATACTAGCAACAGGTAAAAGAGTGCATTGATAAAGTGTTTACCTTTGCTGCCCAGAGTGAGGTAAGCAACACTGCTCATGCCACTGTTGTCTTTGGTTTTAGTGCATGCTTCTGCCAGGAGGAGTGCAGAGTATGTGGTGCCGATAAAGATAAGTAGCATCAGCACTGAGCTGATCATGAAGCCAAATTGGGCCAACACCATGGGAATAGCGAGCATGCCAGCCCCTAATGCAGTTCCTGACAGAATCAAAGAACTGCCGAATAATTTCATATTCAAGAAAAACAACCTCAAGCGATCCAATTAAATTTTGTTTGGATTGTAAATAATTGTTTCCAAGACTAACAAAATACTCAGTAAAGTTAGGGGTTAATTTCTAATAAATTTTGAATTTTTCTAAAAAATTTAAGCAGGAATTTCTGGTGTATATGTGTGGTTGATTTAAGTATTCACTCGGTGAGTTTATTTATCGTTTAGTTAACGTTCGTCCATTATTGAATGATTTAGAAATTGGCAAAATTCAGTTAAAAAGAAGTATGTTTATGAGCTAATTGAAGACGATTCTAGTGAGTCGGATGCGGATAGCACGATTGTGGGTGCGATTATCTTTACGCCGCTTTCATTTGATGATGAAACCAAGGCATATTTGCTTTCGCCAGTGGCGGTGAGCACTCAGATGCAAAAGCGTGGTATTGGTCAGCGCCTGATTAACTTCGGTTTGCAGTTTCTAAAAGAGCAGGGTATTGAGCTTGCAGTGACGTACGGTGATCCTGACTACTATTCAAAAGTGGGCTTTGGGCAAATTACCGTTGAGCAGGTCCCAGCGCCCTTTGAATTGAGTTTCCCTCACGGTTGGTTGGCTCAATTGTTAACTGGTGGTGAAATCAAAGTAACAAGTGGCAAGTCGAGTTGTGTTAAAGGCTTGGCTCACGCAGAATATTGGTAGCCGCTTGCAAAAAATTGAGAAAAAGAGAAAGCCCATCAGGTGTTGCCTGTTGGGCTTTCTCGTTATGAACAAAAGATATCCGTCAGGCTTCAATGTATATTTTGAACGAGTGTTCAAAATAACACTTGAACGATCGTTCTTGTTTGATCTATATTGTTTTCACACCAACGGAGAACATTCATTAATTGCTCCGTGATTGAATAACTTTAGAACCGAAAATTGATAGGGATAGAGCAATGAGCAACTTCAAAATTCACTCAGTAGAATCCGCGCCAGAGCAAAGCCAACCTATTCTTGAGGGCGCTAAAAAGCAGATGGGCAGAGTGCCGGGCTTGTTTGGTGTGTTGGCTGAATCTCCAAACACACTTAAGGCTTACACCCAGCTTCATCAGGCATTTAGTGACTCATCTTTCGATGCTGAAGAGCTAACGGTTGTTTGGCAAACCATCAACGTTGAACACGAATGTCACTACTGCGTTCCAGCGCACACAGGTATCGCACATTCAATGAAGGTTGATCCTGCAATCACCGAAGCACTGCGTAATCGCACGGCTCTACCCACTGAAAAATTGCAAGCACTGCATGATTTTACGCTGAGCATGGTGCGTAACCGCGGCAATGTGCCTGAAAGTGAAATGGCAGCATTTTTCGAAGCGGGCTACGGTCAGCAACAAGTGCTAGAAGTGATTCTTGGCCTGTCTCAGAAAGTGATCAGTAATTACGTAAACCACGTTGCTAAAACGCCAGTCGACAAAGTTTTTGAACAGTTCGCTTGGCAAGGGTAATCGTATTTAACTAACCATCGTATTTAAGCAACTCAAGATATGATAATGATGAAAGCCCCACTCAGTTGAATGGGGCTTTGTTGTTTTGGTCTAAATGGTAATTAGAAAGGTAACCTAACGCACGTGCTTAGCGATTATCTTCGCTAGTGTCACAACCCCTTCTTTCCACTCTTTGCTCTCTTCAATGTTGGCAACAGTAAAGCGCAAGCAGTGTTTATATTGGTCGTTGGTGCCAAATACTGTTCCGGGTAAAATCCCCAACTTATGCTTTAAACAGTCTTGATAGACCGCGTAGCTATCGACCGATTCAGGCAGTGTTATCCAGTTTAAAAAAGAGCCTTCCGGTTTTGATAGGTGGTATTGCCCGACAAGGTGTGGGTGGCTATCTAGTGCTTGTATTAACAGGCTTTGGAATTGCTTTTGGTTGGTTTGGTAGAGCCGTTTCATTTTGGATAAGTGGCTGCGATATTTACCGGTAGTGAGGAATTGCCCTACCGCGGATTGCATCAGGTTTGAGCTGCCCATGTTGTCGCATAAAAGGTACTTTTCGACCAAAGGTTGGTAGCGCCCAGACAGTAACCAACCGATTCGCAAGCGTGAGTCTAATGTTTTAGACAGTGAGTTAACGTAGATGACTCTATCTTGATCATCAAGCTCTTTGAGGCTCGCGATTGGTGTGTCGAATGCCAAGCTACCGAACACATCGTCTTCGATAATTGGTAAAGATCCGGTGATCTCCAGTAATGCTTTTCGATTCGCCAATGGCATTCTTGAGCCGGTTGGGTTAGTAAAGTTTGGCGTTAGCAGTAAGGTTTTCACTTCCCATTTGTCCAACGCACTCTGTAGTGATGGGATATCAATACCGTGGCTAACGCTGCTTGGGATTTCAAGTGCTTGCAATCCAAGTGATTCAAGTAAAAGTAGATTACCGAAATAACAGGGCGACTCGACCGCCACGATGTCGCCGGGCTTGGTGAGCGCACGCAAAGCTAGACTGATCGCCTGTTGAGCACCATGAGTAATTGCAATCTCTTTCGATCCCGCAGGCACACCAAGATCATGAGTGATCTTTAACAATTGCTTTACTAATTGCTCGTCGCCGGGGGGTAATTGGTAATAACCGGGAAGCTGAGTTTGTAATCGACTGTGACGGCCAATCTCGGCATACAAGCTACGAATCGCAGGATTGTTGATGTTCGGGTGCGCGGAGCCTGCCAACAGTTTCAGGCGACCTTTTGGACGAGAGAGTACCGATTTGGTGACAGACAACAGATCGACTTTTTGAGGTTGGCTTGATGCATCCCAGCTGGTGGTGTTCGGTGCTTTCACGCGATAGCCAGATTTAGGTACTGAATAAACCCAGCCTGTCGCTTCCAGTTCTTGATAGGCGCGAATTACGGTATTTTTGCTTACGCCAAGCTGTTCGCTTAACTGGCGGATCGAGGGAAGGCGATCGTCTGGATGAAAGAGCCCCTTATCGATCTGAGCCTTAATATGTTGTTCGGTAGCAAGGTATTTATTGCCGCTGAGTTCTGCTTCCACGTTTTTCTCCCTCGTTGCTCACTCTCAATCTGTAACCATTCAAAGTGTTATATCTGTATCTTTATTAGTTATCTGTACCCAACTAAGGTAACAGCATTGATGAAGAGTTGACCAGAGGTTTGTAATGCTGATTAAAATGATTCCGTTTGTGTTTGTAATATTGTGGTCGTCAGGTTTTGTCGGCGCACGTCTTGGTGTGGAATACGCGGAACCCGCAACATTACTTTCATTGAGGATGGTGGCCAACGTTGCGCTGTTCTTGGTTTTGATTGCAATCCTTAAGCGTCGTATTCCTCGTGGTCGAGCATTCTTCCACGCAAGTGTGGTTGGCATCTTGATTCATGGTTTCTACCTTGGTGGCACCTATCTGGCGATTGATATGGGTATGCCCGCCGGGTTGAGCTCTCTACTTGTTGGCTTACAACCGATTCTGACCGCCTTGATTATGATCAGCTGTACTTCGCAGCGTTTTAATTTTGCACAGTGGTTGGGATTGGCGCTTGGTTTTGCGGGTATTAGTTTGGTGTTGATGGGCAATATTGAATGGCAGTCAGACGACCAAAAAGGCTTGGCAACGTTATTGTGTTTGGTTTCTTTGGTGGGTATTACCTGCGGCACTTTGTATCAGAAGCGCTTCTGTCAGGGGACAGATATGGTCGGCGGTGCGATGGTGCAATATTTGGCTTCTGCCGCGTTGTTTCTGCCGTTCGCAATGCGTTACGAAACGATGCAAGTAAACTGGACGATAGAATTCACGTTGACTCTAATTTGGCTGGTGGTTGTTCTGTCTTGTGTTGCCATATTATTGTTGCTTTACATGGTAGAACACGGTGCATCTTCAAGTGTGGCCTCAGTGTTTTACTTAGTTCCACCGACGACAGCAATTCAAGCTTGGCTTATTTTCGGTGAGTCGTTCGACATCTATGGCGCGATGGGCTTTGCCTTGTCTGCTGCGGCGGTTTATTTGGTGGTGAGGAAGCCAGAATGGATTAAGGCTCGCAGGCGAACAGTGTTAGAGCGGTAGTGTGTATATCATAATTAACTCCACTTAACGTCAGTAACTAGAAACAAAAAAGAGCCTGAATATTCAGGCTCTTTCTGTATCAAATATTGGCTAGCGACTTTTGATTAGCGCTTCATCAAGCAAGCGTATGCCGTAGTAAACGGTGCTTCTTGGTATTGCTTAAGGCCAGTTTCTTTGAATTTCATCATTAGAGGGTTGCGCTTGAGGCTCTCTTTGATGTCAGCCGGTGATACAACGGTTACGTCTAGGCCGTCGATCAGTTGAATTGCTGCTTCTAGTTTGAAACCAAAGCCACCGCCAGCAAATTTGCCTTTAGTTTGGCGTTGACGAATTACAACTTTATCTACTTGGTAGTCTTCCATTAACTTTGCAAAAGAGAATTGAAAGTCTTTCATATTCTGTGTGTCGTTTGCGTCGCTAATTGAAACTTTAGAAACTCGGCAATCAGGAATGTTAAATACACCATCTGATAGAGAAAGAAGACAGATGACTGCATCGTTACCTTTGATTTCAACACCACAAATTTTCATGTTCTTACCTACTTATTTTAGAGCCCTACATTATGGTGTTATTTCTCACACTTCTCCAGTATTTGCGTGTATCAGCGGAAAATAAGTCTAAATCAGAGCATGCCTTAACGTTTGGGAGTTGAGCTATGGTCGAATAATCACCACGAAATTTGACGATATCGTTTGCTATGAGATGAGGCTCACAAATCCTTAGCGAGACTTCATATGTGTGCTGTATATTGCGCGCGCATCCCTATTTGAAGTGTGGTTATTAATCCCAATGAATATCAATAATCTTTCGATTAAGAGTAAAATCGCGATCCCGCTGTTTGTGATTGTGATTGTTTTTTCTACTGTTACTGTGCTCAACGTTATCAGATCAAATGCTCAAGCTGCGATTAATAACGAGCTCAATAATGTGGTTCAGCCAGTCCTAGATAACCTAGAAGATGGCTACCGAGATATCTACCAGATTATCGCTTCGGCACAAGGTCTGTTGCTTGCTAAAGACCAAGCGGCGATCGAGTACCAAAAGTTTGAATTTAAAGACAACGCTTACAAAGCGGTTCCTCGTTTTCAAAGTGTTGAAACCTTATATCAAGCGGGCGTGTTGGATCCATCTTCACGTGATGAGTTATCAAAGCTTGTTAATGCGATGAGCAAGTGGGTGGCACTGCACGAGCCAATGTTCGCTGATCCAGCAAACGCAGACCAATACAATATTGATTACTCGCCAGCGCTTGACGCAGAGTTTGCGATCATTCGTACTCAACTGCGCGATATCCGAACTCTGATCGAATTGAAACAGAAAGAGCTTCGCCAGCAAGCCGATGACTCTATTGAATCGAGTAAGTTGATCATTGAAGTGGGTATGGCCGTTGCTGTTTTCGCTGCACTTTTCGCTATGTGGTTATCCAATCGGTTTATCGTTCAGCCAATCCAGAACGTAGAGAAAGCGATGAATGAGATCGCATCGGGCGACGGTAACTTGTCTCAACGTATGAAGGTCGAAGGTAATGATGAGATCGCTCGTTTAAGTTCTGCTTTCAACCAGTTTGTTGGCAAGATCCATGTCACCGTCGAACAAGTTATTTTTACATCGAATGCGGTACGCGCTGAGATGGAAAACATTAAATCGTTAACGCAAAGTGTTGCTGAATTTTCATCGAACCAACAGCGTGAAAGTGAAGTAGTCGCGGCGGCGGTTCATGAGATGCAAGCAACCAGTGAAGTGGTGAGTGGTAATGCATTAGATGCGGCAACCGCCAGTAATGTTGCCAATCATGAAGTGGAATCGGCAGACACCACGCTTGGCTTGACCGTGACTTCGATTGAACGCCTTGCGCAAGATATCGAGAACGCGGGCGGTGTTGTTCAAGAGCTGGACACAGACGTGAAGAACATTGCCTCAATCCTTGGTGTGATCAAAGGCATTGCAGAGCAAACCAACCTACTTGCTTTGAATGCGGCTATTGAAGCGGCACGAGCGGGTGAACAAGGCCGTGGCTTTGCGGTTGTGGCTGATGAAGTTCGAGCGCTTGCGAGTAAAACTCAAGACAGCACTGGCGAAATCCAATCAATGATTGAACGCTTAGAAGTGGGTGCTAAACACGCGGTTGGTGTGATGACTGAAAGCAAAGTGAGTGGCGAGAAAACCATTGTTCAAGCAGGAACTGCAGCATCTTCATTGAGTGAGATTCGTAACTCAATTGGCAAGATGAATGACATGAACACACAAATTGCTACGGCGGCTTCGCAACAGTCTCAAGTGTCTGAAGAAGTGAATAAGAATGTTCAACGCATCGCTGAAAGCACCATGCAAATGGTTGAGATGGCAAGCAGCGCAGAAAATGCATGTATGGCATTGGCTGAACAGTGTGAAGCGCTAGATAGCCTTGTGTCTCAGTTTGAAGTGTAATTTTCAAAATTAGACAGACGAATATGAGCTGATAATGGTTGCTCGTATTGAGTCCCATTAATCAGCGGTGAACGACAAAAAGCCCGCACTCTATGAGTGCGGGCTTTCTTTTTGACTAGGTGATCAGTTTTTAGACCTGATCAATCACTCAGTGTTAGCTGCTAAGACCGTCTTTGTATGTGTAACGGTAGTCCACTTTTACGTTCGCTTGGTAGTGGATGTCGCCGTTCATGTTAGTGATCTTTTTCACTTCCATATTTGCATCATCAATCTTGAACGAATCGTATTTGGTTGTCTGTTGGAACTGTGGCAGTTCTCTTGAAAGCTCAAAAGGTGTTTTTGCGCGTAACTCATCCATAAGGTTGGTGCCTGCATCGTATGCTTCGACTTCACTAGCATATGTGTCAGATTTTAGCGTTGTTTCTTGAATTGTTGTTTTAGTTGCTGCAAACGCAGTGGTGCTGAGTACAAGAGTTGATGCAAGTATGATTAACTTTTTCAAAGGGATACCTTACTTTGTTGTACCAGTGTTTTAGAGATTCTCACCCTAGCAATAGGGGATGAGGTTAATGTTAGGACAAAAATATGGTTCTGTAAGGGAATGACTATAGGTGCCGAAGATTAATGCACAGCGCATATCAAGCAAGGTGACACTGATATCTAACTTCAATACACTGTATGGGTAACCAAAGTTCAGCATAAGGTAAAGGCATGGCCAATTGGGAAGGGGTAAGTGAGTTTGTTGCAGTGGCAGAGCGTGAAAGCTTTACTGGTGCGGCGCAGAAGCTCGCTACGTCGGTGGCTCAAATCAGTCGTAGAGTAGCAAACCTCGAAGAACGACTCGCAGTGAAACTGCTCAATCGAACGACTCGAAAGGTGTCTCTTACAGAGGCTGGGCAACTCTATTACCAACAATGTAAGTTGTTGGTCGAAGGTTTAGAAATTGCTGAGCTTGCGGTCACGCAGATGCAATCCACACCCAAAGGCTTACTGAAAGTCACCGCGCCTGTGACTTATGGTGAGCGCCAACTCGCCCCAATACTGCATCAATTCTTAAAGCTTCACCCGCAAGTAGAGCTTGAGCTGATGCTGACCAATCAAAAGCTCGATCTTATCGATTCGGGTGTTGATGTTGCGATTCGTCTTGGCCGCTTGGAAGATTCAAGCCTTGTGGCAAAGAGGCTGTCTCAACGCCAACTTTATGTATGTGCAAGCCCTGAATATATTGAACGTTATGGCGAGCCGCATACATTATCAGAATTAAATAATCACCAATGTTTAGTCGGTGGATTTGAACATTGGCGTTTCAAAGAAAATAGACGCCCTCGCTCAGTTCGTGTTAACGGACGCATTAAGTGCAACAGTGGTTTAGCCTTGTTAGACGCAGCTAAGCAGAGCATTGGCTTGGTGCAGTTGCCTGAATACTATGTGAGTGAAGACCTTGATTCTGGTGAGTTGGTTGAGGTGCTGTCCGATTATCGAGATGACAAAGAAGGGATCTGGGCGCTTTATCCTCAGAACCGCAACTTATCTTCAAAGGTTCGCCTGCTGGTGGACTTCCTTTCTGAGCAATTGGGTTAGTGTATGGCTTAAAACCTCCACCGATAAAAACAGGCTTCAGAATAGAGATTCTGAAGCCCGGCGTGTTTTAGGATTAATTATCGTTTGATTACGGCTTACTAGACCGAAAATGTATTAGACGGTGAAGCGATCCACCAAGTGATACAGCTCATTTGCACGACTGTTGAGGTTTTGGCTACCTGTACGGTTTTGATTCGCGAGTTCTGCCGATTGTGAGCTTTGGTCAGAAATCACCACGATGCGTTGAGATATTTCTTGTCCTACAATATTTTGCTGTTCAGTGGCTGTCGCAATAAGCGAGTTCATGTCCATGATGGTATCAATCGACGCTTGGATCTTCGCCAGTGCTTTGGCTGCGGCATTCGCTTCTTCCACGGTTTGCGCACTTCGGTTTTGACTTGAATCCATCGCTTTCACAGCAGCATCTGAGGCAGCTTTAAGTTGCTCAATCATCTTGTGAATGTCGCCAGTGCTTTCTTGAGTACGGCTTGCCAGTTTACGAACCTCATCGGCAACCACAGCAAACCCACGACCTTGTTCGCCTGCACGTGCAGCTTCAATCGCGGCATTCAACGCGAGTAGGTTAGTTTGCTCGGCAATGTCTTGGATGACCGCCAACGAAGAGGAGATATTCTGCACATCACCTTCTAAACGAGACACGACAGTGTTGGCTTCTGATACTTCGCTCGCTAGGCCTGCCACCGAATCTGCAGCGGCGTTTACTATCTGTTGCGCTTCTTTGGCATTGCCCTCTGCAAGTTTAGCGGAATCCGCCGCTTGGCTAGCGTTGCTCGAGATCTCTTGCGCCGTTGTGGTCATTTCAGTCATCGCCGTTGCAACTTGTTCAGTCTCTTCACGTTGCCCAGTAGCAATCTCGTCGACCTGCGCAGCGCGAGAAGACATGCTAGATGTCTCGGCTACGACTTGCTGACCGACATCGCTTACGCTGCGAATGATGGTTTGAAGGCTTGCCACGAAGGCGTTGAAGTTCTCGCTGAGCTTAGTGAACTCAGGCGCTTTAAATGTTTCCATTCGAGCGGTTAAATCGGCTTCGCCACTCGCGAATGCGCTGATTGAACGATCAAACTGCTCGAGTGGTCGCATGATTGTGCGGTTGACGGCAACGGCAAACGCAGCAACTACTAGGGCAATCAAACCACAGAATATAGCGATCGCCGTCAATGAGCTTTGTAACGCGACATTCGAGCTCTCTTTCATCTCTGCGATTACAGCATCGATGTCGTCAGTATAAAAACCTGTGCCTAGCATCAAGTCCCACTGGGGAACGAATATCGAGTAGCTCAGTTTCGGTAGAGCTTCTGATTGACCAAGTTTTGGAAAGTAGTAGGTGGTGAACTCACCAAGCTTTGAGTTCTTGATCAAGTCACGAATCAGGTAGTTGCCTTTTTTGTCTTGCAGGTCGTAGTAGTTTTTACCAATGCCATCGTTATTTTGCCCAACAACTACTCGAACGCCTTTAGAGTCGTAGCCAAAGATGTAGCCAGACTCGCCATATTCGAGAGTTCTTAATGTCGGTAAGGCTTCTTCTAATGTTGCACCTCTTTCCAAGAACGGGCTAATAGAAGATTGAGCCATTTGCAGATACGCTTTAAGTTCCTTTTCTTTCATCGCCATCATATTGCTACGCGTCGATTCTACTTGTTGTGCGGTTAGCTCGGTGCTCTTCATATACGTCACGCTCATCATCCCAATTGCCATCAGTAGCAGTGGAATAAAAGAGAGAATATAAAGGCGGTTTTTGATGGTTAGGGTCATGTCACGCTTCCTGTGTGATTGTCTCATGTAATTTTCAACACATTATTAATGTGGTTTCAAAATGTAAATGGGCTTGTTGTTTAATTGTTATCCTAGAGTGTTTTTGTTTTATAAATATGATGACGGTTAGGTTTTTGGGGTGAGAAGCCTTGCAACTAGAGGCTTAAGCGCGAAAAAGTGAGTTTGTATCGATGCTTTTGAATTCGACGCTGCTTTGTTAGAATGCGACGCTTTGTAGCACCCTGCTATGTCTATTCGTTAAGTGAGAAAGATTCATGAACAAAAGCCATGTGACTATTGGTTTAACTAACCCAAAGAGCCCGACAAACGTTGGTGCTGTTATGCGTGCGGCTGGTTGTTACCAAGTCGACGAAGTTAAATACACAGGGCAACGCTACGAAAAAGCCGCAAAATTCCACACCGATACTAAGAGTGCTGCGCGTACTATCCCGTTGACTGGTGTTGAGTCGTTTTTAGACAATCTTGATCCAGAAACTAAGATCGTTTGCGTAGAACTCGCAGAAGGTGCAACACCACTACCGCGTTTTAAACACCCAGAAAATGCCATTTATATCTTTGGCCCTGAAGACGGCTCTATTTCTCAAGATGTCGCCGACAGAGCCGATCATGTTGTGTACGTACCAACGGTTGGCTGCATGAACTTGGCTGCAACAGTGAATGTGCTGCTTTACGATCGTCTTGCTAAATCTGATGAAATGGATGAGAGCAACGAGCTGATTAAGAAAAGTCGTGATAATCGTAATCATCTATTAATCAAAGAAAAGTAACTATTTACTTCTAGTAAAAGTAACGATCTGCTTCTAGTGTTATCTATCCCGTACGCAATCGGATATTATCTTGAGTTCATCATCAGATAATTGAAGGGTTAGATAACACCATGGAAGACAAGCAATTACTTGCCGCGCTACAGCAACACTCTGTCCTCGATCTCTATCAGTTATTCCAAGAAGTTGGTCAAAACTGCTCTTTGTATGCATTACTAGAGAGGTTATCTTCCCTTAAAGAACATCATCAACTGAGTACTCGTCTTAGCCCTTTTAAGCCTCATATCGAAGGATTGCTAGCTCAATTTGATAGCGCCACTCCAGATAGCGAGATCCTCAAGGCAGTCGCTCTTCAGTCTGAGATTCAGCAACGAGGCCACAGTATGAGTCGTTACATCATGACATCAGATAACCATCGCCATTTTTCCCCAAGTGCAGACCTAGTCATGTTTGGTGATTCGATCACCGAATGGGCCCCGTGGGCGGATATCTTTCGCGATGTTTCGATGGTCAACCGTGGCTTAGCGGGTGACACCACAACTGGCATGTTGCGCCGTATTGATACCACGTTGAATGTGAAGCCAAAGCTGGTGTGTTTTATGGCAGGGATAAACGATTTAGCTCAGGGTTATGATGTCGACCATATCTACCAGAACTACATTGATATGCTTAAGGTGTGGCAAGAAAATGAGATTCGCATATTGGTGCAATCAACGCTTTATGTTGGCTCTAAACTGCAAGGTTTAAATCCGTCGGTTGAACTGCTCAATAGCAAGCTAAGCGAGTACTGTACACAGCAAGGCATTGCGTTCTTAGATGTGAATTCAGTATTGTCGCCTAATAAGCTGTTGTCGAACAAGTACTCGTGTGATGATCTGCATTTGAATGCGAAGGCTTATCAAACTTGGGCTGAGATACTTCAACCTACGATAGCTGAGCTACTAAAATAGACTCACGCAAAATGCTAGCTAGACCGATAAACAGCTTAGCTAATACAAGAAAAGCCAAACCCTAGATTTGTTTCGCGAACCATAAGGACATCAATGTGAACCTAAGACAATTGGAAGTCTTTTACGCCATTATGCAGACCGGAACCGTATCTGGAGCCGCTCGCAGCTTGCATGTGTCGCAACCAAACGTGACCCGTATTTTGGCGCACACGGAGCAACAACTTGGGTTTGGCTTATTCGAACGAGTTAAAGGGCGCTTAGTACCAACGGTTGAAGCGAAAACCTTGCTGCCAGAAGCGGAAAAGGTGTATCAGCAATTGGGGCAATTTCGATCTCTGACCAACAAAGTGAAGCAAGGCCATCAGCATTTACGCATTGGTGCGCCGCCGATTTTAGCGACTAAATTACTGACTCCGGTAATCGCCCAAATGTCTCGCGAGCAAAATGGCAGTAAGCAAGATCTCTCTTTTGAGTTGCTGACTGCAAACCGTGATGAGCTGTGTGCTGGGTTATTAAAGCATGAGCTTGATATTGCTATCGCGTTTGGCGATGAAGCACCGCCTGCGATATTAAGTGAAACGCTATTAACCGAATCACTAAAGGTTTTGGTTCCTTCCAATACGGTTGATCATTTCCCCGCGGAATTAACGTTAGATGATCTGATCAATTATCCGCTGCCAATCATCGGGCTCGATAGCCGCGATCCATTAGGCCTCCTGTTACATCAACGCCTTATTGCACGTGAGCAGCATTATCACCACCCGATATCTGTACGTGGGTATAGCGCGGCGGCGGAACTGGTCAAGCACCAAGCGGGGTTTGCGATTGTTGATCCGTGGACGGCAGAGCAATATCAAAATGACGATGCGGTCTGTGTGTTGCCGCTTCAACCAGACATCCAATTTTCGGTATCGATGCTTTGCGCAGAGCACACCCCTCAGTCGATTTCCGTTAAGCAATTTATCGCTTCATTGAAAATCCATACTCACCCTATAACTTAAGGTTATAGGCTCGCCATAAATAGGCATTCGGCAGCTTCGAAGTTCTTAATTAAAGTAAACCCATACAAGGGCTTATTAATTAGGAATACTCATGTCGATCGCTCAACCTTACCTTCTTTTTCTTGGGGATGTTACTGACCCACTCGCTGCAAAAACAGCTCGCGGTATTCATCAATGGCGACCAGAAATCTGCCTAGGTCAACTGCGTTTAACGGGTGATACCGTTTCACTGGGCTTAACGGATATGACCCTGCAAGAGGCGCAAGCGCAGGGCGCTAAAACCTTAGTGGTTGGTACCGCAAATCCGGGTGGCGTTATTCCTGATTCTTGGCAGTCAACCATTATGGCCGCTGCAGAAATGGGATATGAGATTGCATCTGGCATGCACCAACGATTGAGTGAATTTTCACCGCTTGCTGACATGCAGCAACAAGGATTGACTAAGCTTCATGATGTACGCCATTTTGACGGTGTTCTTAATGTTGGTAACGGTAAGCTTCGTCAAGGTAAGCGCCTGCTTACTGTCGGAACTGATTGCTCAGTAGGCAAAATGTTCTCGGCATTAGCGATTGAAAAGTCGCTTAAACAAGCGGGAACATCCGCTCAGTTTAAAGCGACAGGGCAGACAGGTATTTTGATTGAAGGCAGCGGTATTTCGATTGATGCGGTGGTTGCGGATTTTATTTCTGGCGCAGTTGAAGCGATTAGCCCTGATTTTACCGACCACGATTGGGACATCATTGAAGGGCAAGGCTCTTTGTTCAACCCTTCGTTTGCAGGCGTGAGTTTGGGTCTTTTACATGGCGCACAAGCTGATGCCTTAGTGCTGTGTCATGAAGTTGGGCGACCACATATTCGTAACCTTCCTCATGCTAAATTACCAAGCATAGAACAGACGATTGAAGCCAACTTGCAAGCGGCGCGACTGACTAATCCAGACGCGAAGCTGGTGGGTATCTGCTTGAACACGTCGGCGATTAGCATTGAAGAGGCTGAGACATTGTGCCAAGAATGGACCACACTCTATCAAGTGCCAGTGACGGACCCAGTGCGCTTTGGTGTACAACACATTACTGATCATTTGCGACATTCACTTTAACGACTTCATCATTTCTACGTTTCCATTTGTTAAAGTGAACATCAACCGAGTGAAATTATGAAGATTACAGCTGAACCCATTATTATCGCGATGCAAACGCCTTTTCGCATCTCTCGTGGCAGTCGAACTGAGTGTCACGTTGTTCGTGTTTACATTGAACATGGTGGCAAACGAGCTCAGGGCGAATGCACGCCTTACCCACGATACGGCGAGTCATCGGAGTCTGTGTTAGCGCAAATCCAACAAGCGTCTAGCGCACTTGAAGCTATGTTTGAACGAGGCGTTACTGATCCGGCAGAGCTAAGAGATCATCTTCAGTCTTTATTGACCGGAGGGGCAGCGCGCAATGCGGTCGATTGTGCGCTTTGGGATTTTGAAGCTCAGCAGAACGACCAGACGTTTCCGAATAGCTTGTTTGAGTTGCCTGCTCAAATCGTGACTGCAATGACAGTCTCGATTGGCACGCCAGAAGCCATGGCGACTCAGGCTCGAGACTATGTCGCGAATGGTGCGAAACTTCTGAAAGTGAAGCTTGACGGCGAGCAGGTGGTAGAGCGTGTTCGCGCGGTACGAGAAGCTGCGGCAGATGTTCAAATTGTATTGGATGCGAATGAAGCGTGGACAGGATTGAATCTCGAAGAGTTGTTCAATCAACTGGTAGAATTTGATATTACGATGATCGAGCAGCCGTTACCCCAACAGCACGATGCCTCATTGGCGCACATCAAGCACCCGATACCACTGTGTGCTGATGAAAGCTGTCATACCACTTCGCAACTTTCATCTTTGTTAGGCAAATATGAAATGGTCAACATCAAGCTCGATAAAACAGGTGGTTTGACCGAAGCATTGGTACTTGCTGAAGAAGCTCAAAGGCTAGGATTTACGCTGATGTCGGGTTGTATGCTCGGTACATCGCTGGCGATGCGTGCAGCTCTGCCTATCGCCGTTCAATCTGAAATCGTCGACCTCGATGGCCCAGTCTTACTTGGTCAAGATGTAGCACCATCACTGACTTATCGAGATGGGATGATTGTTCTTTAAGTTCCTAACAAATTAGCTAGGAATCTCTCCATACAAAAATCGCATAAGCGTTAACTTATGCGATTTTTTGTTTGTACCGTTTTACAGAGATAAGTAAACCATACTGCAACTACTCACTTGCTTCATTGAGTGGGGTGTACTGAACTGCTAAATACAACCCGCCTAGAAAATGCAGTGCTTGGCAAAATCGCCCGCTTCATTAGCCGTCCAGTCACCTTTAGGCTTTTCTTTCATATCCGCACACCAAGCTTCACTGCCAACCTCGGTACAAGCCATTAATTGAGTAGCAAGGAAAAGTATCAACGCGATTTTCTTCATAATAAACATTCCGTTGTGGTCTAAATTTCTGCTTATAACTGTATCAAATACCACAAGTGATTGTTATAGCTGCTAAGAACTTAAGGGCGTTAATAATGATGTGGGGTTGAGCTGAATTCGAGGGACGGTAAAGAAGCGAAGGTTTGCTTGGCTTTAAGATCGAAAAAGCCAGCAATGTATGCTGGCTTTGAAATTCTTAATAAGTTTCTATTCGTTATTTCGCTTTAACTACTTATCGATTTATACCAATTTCATCTCTTGGATGATGTCCGAAGCAATCTCTGGCTTCGTGCTTGTTGGTTTCTCGTGTAGGTCGGCTTTCAATTGTCCCTTACGGTTACTTAGGCCCGCTTCAAGTTTCTTAAGTGCTGCAGCGATAGCTGGGTACATAACATCGTCTGTCGATTTTGCTGTTACTCGTACACCTTCGTAGTTGGTGAATACTTCAACCTGATGTTGACCGTGTTCTTTAGTAATGATGATGTCGCAACTGATCAGTGATGGGAAATGGTTAGATATCTTCTCGAATTTACCTTCGATGTCTTTGCGTGACTCGTCGTTAATTGATACATGATGTGTTTGAACATTTATTTTCATAAATCATACCTTTCCAATGACTGTGTCATTTAAACGTAGCAAACATCGCATAGATTAACCAACTGAGAATTAGCACATGTGTGATTGACTTCAGTGTTATCAAATATTCTCTTGTTACTCCCTTGAAAGTCCGATGAACTGATCGCATATTATGTTTCGTGTTTTAAAGACATGTTCAAAAAAACTCCATCCTTGATAATTTGCGCTAACCTACAGCGAATTCCCAGTGAATCTCTCTTTATCGGTTTTATAATTCCGAACTTGTCACTCCATTGATTTTCTTTCCAGCTCACTCACTTTTTCTTCTTTGATTAAAAACTCAGCTTAAGTTACTAATTTATAGACACTCAACTGCCCACTCCATATTGAAGTGAAACTCTCCTGCTGTAAGTTGAGACTCGGGTATGGTAATGCGTGCTCGAATATCGACTTCTTTATTGGATGCCAGTTGATCGACAGGAAATTCGACGCCCTGACGCCAATAATTAATGTCACCTTCATAACGAACCGGCGTTTCGACTTTGAATCGCACAAGTTCTGAAATGCGAGACTCATCAATTGAGCCTAGATCAATATGTTGCAGTTTGAGCAACAATCGAGAATCTTTGCGATTGGACTCAAGCTTAAGCGTTATCGCTCGGCCATCGTATTCTCGGCCACTGAATTTAAGCCGTTTAAGCGTATTAAAACCATCAAAGCCATTAAGATTGATGCAGAAATGCTGGAGCTGTTAGGCAGTGAAGATGGCAACACGGCGATGATCAAAGTGAGCTGGGATGAGAAGGGAATGAAGGTCTATAAGGATGGCTACTTAGCGGATTATGAGTACGGGATTGCCCCTCATGAGATGCAAGAAAACTACGAATTAGCACCTAAGTAACTCGATTCGATTGCAGAAAAGCGCCTTACTTATTAGTGGGCGCTTTTCTTTTGCTCACCAAAGCATGACGAAACTCACACTTTTCTGACAATTAATGACTCGTTGTGCTAGTATGCGCCGCTTGTCTTTGTAATTGATAAAAAACGCATTACCAAAACAGACTTTTCTGTTTACCTGCTTGTAATGACCTCATTCAGTTTGGCCTGACTTGGCTGAACATCTGCATTTTGCTCGGACGCAAAGAGAGTAGTTCTCACTACTTCACTATGTACATTTGAGAGCACCATCTATCAAAGGCCTTTTTGAAACAACCTAAATTAGCGCGAACTTAGTTCAGCGTGAAGGGTTTCGTTTTTCCAAAAATCCCTCCGGCGGCTAAGTGAACCTTAGTTGCTGACAAATAAGGAGTCTATATGACGACTACGGTATCTACATCCGTACCTACATCCGTACCTACATCTCAAGCTGCTAACGCAGCGCCCACAGAGAAAGAAGTAAACCACCCGTTTCTCTCTTTGGTTATCATGGTGATCGTTGCTGCAATTGCAACTTACTTCATCCCTGCTGGTGAATTCGAGCGAGTGGTCATGAATGGCCGCACGGTTATCGACCCAGACAGCTACACACAATTGACCAGCAACCCAACAACATTAGCCTCTTTTTTCGAATCATTTTTTAAAGGCTTCAAATCCGCTTCTGGCGTGATGGGCGTTGTGGTATTTGTGGGTGGTGCTTTTGGCATTATCAAACACATGGGTCTGTTAGACGCATCCGTTGTTGCACTAACTACTAAGCTAAAGAAGCAAGGCTTGTACGTAATTGCGCCTGTGATCATGACGGCGATTTTCTTCAACGTCACCTTCACCGGTATGCGTGAACTTGATGTCATCTTTATCTCTTTGATGATCCCGATCTGTATCAAGCTTGGCTATGACGCGATTACGGCACTTGGCGTTGTTTTACTGGCAAGTTGTGCCGGTTTCGCAGCCGCTTTGGCTAACCCATTCTTTACGGGTATCGCACACACTATCGCTGAACTGCCTATGTATTCAGGCATGTGGTATCGCTTTATTGTTGGCATGTTCATGTTGCTAACAGGTGCTTGGTATGTACTTAACTACGCGCGCAAAGTTAAGCAAGACCCGACCAAAGGTTTGTTGCACGGTACGGGTTACCACTACGAATCTAACGTTGAAGCGAAAACACTCACCACACGTGAAAAGCTTGCGGGCATCGCATTCTTAGGCGTGTTCGCATACATGATCTTCGGTACTCTGACGATGGGCTTTGGCTTTACTGAGATCGCAGGTGCGTTTGTGGCAATGGCGATCATTCCGGGTTTGGTTGCGGGTTTATCTCCGAACAAGATTTGTGAGTATTGGACCAAAGGTGTTAGCGATGTATTGGTGGCAGTGCTGATCATCTTCTTTGCTCGTTCAGTGCTAACCATTATGGAAGACGCGAAGATTGTTGATTCTATTATCTTCTATCTTGCACAAATCATTTCTGGTAGCTCTAAACTTGTGGCAGCAGCAGGGATCTACTTCTCGCAGGCTGCGATCAACCTGTTCATTCCGTCGGGCAGTGGCCAAGCGGTGATTACCATGCCAATCATTATTCCGTTGGCAGATATTGGTGAAGTGACTCGTCAAGTGGCGGCACTGGCTTCTCAATTGGGTGATGGTATTTCTAACTATATTTACCCAACCAATGGTGGCTTGTTAGCGGTATTGGCTATTGCAAAAGTGCCTTACACCAAGTGGGTTCGTTTCTTCTTACCACTGTTCTTGTTCTGGTCGGTAGGCGCTTTGATTTCAGTTGTGATTGCTCAAATGATTGAGCTAGGGCCTTTCTAAGGTTTCTGTTTAATCGAATACATGGATAGCTAAGGCTTAACTGAAGCCGTGTGAATAAATAAGAAGGCAGCGAATTCGCTGCCTTTTTTCGTTTAAAGAAAAGCTATTCCAACGTTAAAGGTTACTCTTCAAATTGGTAAGAAGAGGGCACCACAATCACGCCTTGTTTTGATATGTGGAAGCGTTTCGCATCGGCAAGGCCATCAAGACCGATCTGGGTTCCGTCAGGCACCTTAACGTTCTTGTCGATGATGCAGTTTTGTATGTGGCAATTTTTTCCAATCTCAACATCTTCAAACAGAATACTATCAATCACAATCGCGGCATTGCTGACTTTCACTTTCGGGAAGAAGATTGAGTTTTGCGCCGAGCCGCCTTCAATTACAACGCCATTCGCTATCATCGAGTTGATGAATATTCCTTGATTACCTTCAACTGAAGCAATGGTTCGTGCGGGTGGCAGCTGCGGTTCGTAAGTACGAATTGCCCAATCAGGTTGATATAAATCGATTGGCGAAGCTGGCTTTAACAGATCCATATTCGATTGGTAATAAGAGTCGATAGTACCAACATCTCTCCAGTACGCATCTTGGGTCACTCGGCCTTCTTCATCCCCAAACTTGTATGCGTAAACACTGTTGTTGCCCACCAATTTCGGAATGATGTCTTTACCAAAATCGTGGCTTGAGTCTGGATCTTCTGCGTCTGCCAATAATGCCTGTGTCAGTACTTCTTTATCAAAGATGTAAATTCCCATTGAAGCCATGCTTCGAGTCGGCCTACCAGGTACACATGCAGGGTAACGTGGCTTCTCGGTAAAGTTATTGATCTCTAGAGACTCGTCTATCTCCATCACACCAAACTCTTTAGCTTCGTCAATCGAAACCTCCATGCACGCCACGGTTAGGTCGGCCTCGTTCTTTTTGTGCTGCTTGAGCATTGGCGCGTAATCCATGCGATAGATATGGTCGCCAGATAACACCACCACATGCTTGGCTTCACTGCGAGACAGCAGATACAAGTTTTGATAAATCGCATCGGCAGTACCGCTGTACCAGCTATCACCGGTTCGCATTTGTGGGGGAACATTGGTGATGTATTCGCCGAGCTCGGGGTTAAGCACCGACCAACCATCACGTAAGTGTTTTTGCAAAGAGTGAGACTTGTACTGAGTTAGCACCAGAATTTGGCGAAGTCCGGAGTGCAGGCAGTTCGCGAGTGTGAAATCGATGATTCGATATTTGCCACCAAAAGGTACCGCAGGTTTTGCACGGTTATCGGTGAGGGGAGAAAGCCGAGAGCCAACACCGCCGGCCAGAACGATTGTTAGAGTGTCTTGCATAGTCAGAACCTCAATGTATTTATGATTATTAACATAGACTTGCAAGCACTAAGCCAAATGTAACTCATTGAATATTATACGAGGCGAGATTGATTCTTGTTGTTCTGCACCAAAATGATGCGCGTGAGATATTGGCTTGCTCTATTTTGATCCAAAAAAGATCCGAATAGAGTGAATTGATTGGATTAACAAAATGACGCACGGAAAAGCTGCATTACAAAACTGTCAATAAAATGAAGGAATAAAGTGATCGGGTCGATATAGATTTACATAAATAATCACAATTTTTCACAAATTGATTTCCATCAATAAAGTAGGGTTATTCTATGATACCTTGCACGCAAAATAAGAAATGATTACTCATTCACCAATAAAGATTAAGCCCCCCAAAAGGAAATTATAATGAAAAAAACAGTATGTGGTATTGCGGTTATTGCGGCTCTTATGTCAACCAATGTTCTTGCTCATAAAGAAGGTGATTTCATCATCCGTGCAGGTGCAGCAATGGTATCTCCAAACGACAGCAGTGGTGATGTACTAAACTCACCAGGTTCTGAGCTATCTGTAGATTCAAATACTCAACTTGGCCTAACATTTGGCTATATGTTCACTGATAACGTTAGTTTAGAAATTCTTGCAGCAACACCATTTTCACATACGGTATCTACTGATTTACTTGGACTAGGTGATATTGCAGATGTTAAACACCTTCCGCCTACACTTATGGTTCAGTACTACTTTGGTGAAGCGAACAGTGAAATTCGCCCTTATGTAGGTGCAGGTATTAACTACACGTTCTTCTTTGATGAAAAATTTAACGGAACTGGTAAAGACGCTCAACTACGTGATTTGTCTCTTGATGACTCTTGGGGGCTTGCAGCAAATATTGGCGTGGATTACATGATCAATGAAGACTGGTTCCTAAATGCATCTATTTGGTATGCAGATATAGATACAACTGCAAAGTATAAAGATACAGCGGGTAACCAGTACTCAACAGACGTTGATATCGACCCATGGGTATTCATGATCGGTGGTGGTTACAACTTCTAATCTCCCTATTCAGTTTACTAAAGGCGCTCAAGCATCAGCCAGCTTGGGCGCTTTTTTTTTCTTACTTGTTAATAGAGTGCTCGCCTTAACTCTCTGTTGCTATGAGTGAAAGAAACCTATTGTCATCATTTATTGTTAATAAAAGAGAAAGATAAGTGTCATCAAAGCCTTCTATGATCGCGATTCAAATCATGGAGGATATATGAATCGTAAATTTAATAAGCTGACACTATTACTGCCTATCGCCGTAAGTTCTGCTCTAGTTGGGTGTTCTCAATCAACTTCAACATCACCAACGACTGCTACGCCATCTCAAACATCACTTGATGCTTTTAGCCTTCAATGCCAATCCATCGAGCAGCCAAGCGCTTCCAATGCTGAGGTAACTGGAATCAGCCTAGTTGGCCGTTCAATCGCCGACGCCCCGTTTGATACTTCTGCAGCCGAAATCGTCAGCTACGATTCATGTACCGACAAGCTTTATGTTGTGAACGCTCAAGCTCAGAAAGTTGATGTTTTATCAATGAACTCAGCTAGCGAACCAACATCTTCGGGTTCGATTGATCTTCAATCAGCGGCTGCAGCTTCTGGTATTGATATTGGTGCAGCGAACAGTGTGTCGACTCATCAAGGATTAGTTGCTGTCGCGATTGAAAATGCTGACAAGCAACAAAACGGCATCATTGCCCTTTATCGTTCAGACACGTTAGAGCTGATTACTACTTATACGGCTGGTGCATTACCGGACATGGTGAGCTTCTCGAAAGATGGTCGCTACATTGCCTCTGCAAATGAAGGTGAGCCGAATGCGGATTACAGCATTGATCCTGAAGGTTCAGTAACGCTGGTGGATTTAACCAATGGTCCTTTGCAAGCGACAGTCACTCAGATTGATTTCAAGGCATTCAATCAAGGTCAGCCTCGCCATGCTGAGCTAACCGACAAGGTTCGAATCTCTGCGCCGAATGCAACGGTTGCTCAAGATCTTGAACCGGAATACCTAACATTTGCGGATAACGGAAAACTCTACGTTGCCCTCCAAGAGAACAACGCGTTGGCAGCGATTGATGTGGCGAGTGCACATGTGGATGCGATTCTTGGACTAGGCGGAAAGCCTTGGGATAACGCTAAGCTAGATGCGTCAAACAAAGACAAAAATATCGGTAATCTGCAAAGCTACGCGATGTTAGAAGGCCTCTACATGCCAGATAGCATCACTAGCTACAGTGTTGATGGCAACACCTACATCGTGACTGCGAACGAAGGTGATGGTCGTGAATATGGCATCAAGACTACGCAAGAAATGTGTGATGAGAAAGGTTTTGAGTGGGATGGTGACGATTATCAAGGCACCGAAAACTACACCACAGAAAAAGACTTTTGTATCGCTTATGTCGATGAAGTACGCGGCAAGAAGTTAGATATTGACGCTAACCACCCATTAGATGGCGCATTGAAAGACAACAAGCAACTTGCACGTCTTAAAGTGATTAAGCCACAAGGGACACTCGCTGCTGACCAAAAGGTTCAAGCATTCGGTAGCCGCTCTTTCTCTATTTGGGATGAGTCTGGCGAGTTAGTGTTTGATAGCGGTGATGATTTCGCTCGAATCGTTCTTGAACAAGATCCTGCAAACTTCAACAGCACCAATGATAACAACCAAAGTGGTGACGATCGCAGCGATGATAAAGGGGTAGAACCTGAAGCTATCGAAGTGGCTGAGATCAACGGTAAGCACTATGCCTTTATCGGCCTTGAGCGCCAAGGTGGCATCATGGTTTACGACGTAACACAGCCTAAGAACGCAAGTTTCATCAGCTACTTGAACAACCGAGATTTCACACAATCAGTGTGCACTAAGGTTGATGAAGACGGTGATTGCGACAACGATACTTACAACTCGAAAGCGGGTGACCTAGGTCCAGAGTCAATTAAGTATTTCACTCGTTCTGGTAACCACTTTATCGCTGTCGGTAATGAAGTAAGTGGTAGCACATCAGTCTATCGCGTTGAGTTTTAATCAAGATTATTACTAGCAATTAGCTCGAATCAAAACAAAAGCGCCACTACTTAATCAGTAGTGGCGCTTTTTTAGTTCATCGCTTATTTATTAGCGATGGCAAAGGCCTATGGCTGTTGTTTAGTTGGTGCTAGAGCAATCTCACGGATACATACATTCTGTGGTTGTTGGTAAGCGAATGATACAGCGCGAGCGATATCGTCAGCTGCCAATACGCCACCCATGTCTTCTTTCCAAGAATCGTAACCGTCTTTGATCTCTTGAGATGTTGTGTGAGACAGAAGCTCAGTTTCTACAGCACCCGGTGCGATAGTGGTAACACGAACATTTGAAGCCGCCACTTCTTCACGAACGTTCTCAGAAATAGCGTGTACCGCGAATTTAGTACCACAGTAAGCTGCGTGGCTTGGGAATGTTTTCTTACCCGCGATAGAGCTGATGTTGATGATAGTACCCGTGTTGCGTTCCATCATCGGAGCAAGTACAGATTGCATGCCGTTTAGAAGGCCAATAACGTTCACGTCGAACATTGTCTTCCACTCTTGAGCGTCTTGAGTATCGATTTGACCAAGAAGCATTGCACCAGCGTTGTTGATAAGCGCGTCTACAGGGCCAAACTTCTCTTCACCTTGTGCGATTGCTGCATCAAAAGACGCTTTGTCTGTTACGTCTACTTTTACTGACAGTGAGTTTGGTAGATTCAGCGCTTCAAGGCGATCAACACGACGAGCTAAAAGTAGCAGAGGGTGACCTTCATCGCTTAGACGACGAGCGATTGCTTCACCAATACCAGAGCTTGCACCTGTAATTACGATTAGTTTTTTCATTTTATTTCCTCTGTACTTTTATTGCGTCGGTTGGCTACGACGGGTTGTTTAAGTGCATTCGAATCAAGTGCTTGTTGCCTTGCTTCGTTGCGATGGAGGTATATTAAGGAAAATAGAATTGTTGATATATAGCGCTTTACTTGAAACACTGTTGCTGTGGTGCAACAATAAAAGTGTCTATCTCATAACCTCACTAGTAAGCTGGCGGCCATGCTCAATCAAATTAACCTGTCTGATATTCGTTCTTTCGTGCTGATCGCTCGTTTAGGTAATTTCACCAAAGCGGCGGAGGAGTTGGATGTGTCTCGTTCCCACGTATCACGCCAAGTGAGCAGCCTAGAAAAGCAGATGGGTGTGACACTGTTTATCCGCACCACTCGAACCTTAAGGTTGACTCACGCAGGGCAAGATCTGTACGCGAGATGTGAACAAGCCTTAGATAATATAGACCAAGCCTTGATTGCTGCTGTGGATGACGTCGAAGAAGTACGTGGCGACATAAAAGTAAACTGTGTTGGCGGTTATCTGGGCGAGGTGATCATCGCGGATCTGGTCAATGAGTTCATGCAACTCTACCCAGACATCAGCATCAGCCTTGATTTCAGTAGTAACCGAGTCGACTTGATTGAAGACGCGTTCGATATCGCATTTCGTATGGGAAGCCTTGAAGATGCGGGCTTTATCGCGAGAAAGCTTTTGGACATCGAGATGGGAACGCTCGCAAGCCCTGAATATTTTGCTCGCAAAGGAAAGCCAAACCATCCTAAAGATCTCATTCACCATGACTGCTTAACGGGGTCTGTGCGTAAGTGGAGCTTTCAAGCTTTGGATGACACCAAGAAAACGGTCGATGTACATGTGACGGGCAGACTGCAATGTAAAAATGGCCGAGTGTTGGTACAAGGCGCGAAGTCGGGTAACGGGATTATTCGAGTTCCCAGCATCTATTGCTTACAAGAACTCAATGACGGACAACTAGAGCAGGTGTTTGATGAGTGGGTAGTACCTAAAGTGGACTTTTCAGCGATCTACCATCGAGACCGCTATCAACCAAGTCGAATTAGAACCTTTATTGATTTTGTGAAAGGCCGTTTTGAGCAAATGCCAGTCAGCTAAATGGCGCGGCCTACCTTCCTCTTTCTTTTAGCAATAGTTGGACAGGCTTGGGCTTACATCTCGTCGATTTCGTTTTGCAGGTTTTCCAGCTGGTCTAGAATCAGTAAGAACTTCTCACCAAAGGGCGTCACTTGATACTCAACTCTTGGTGGGAGTTCGTTGAACATTTGCTTGTCTAAAATCCCGAACTCCACATTTCGCTTCAAGCATTCATTCAGTACCTTGGTTGATAACCCTTCGACCGAACGCACCATTTCACCGGGGCGATTGATGCCATTTGCCAATAATTGGTAAACCGTTAGCGACCATTTACAGCCGTAGATGGTTTCGACCATGCGAGCGGAACGCTCTGGTGCTGATTTTCTTGAAAAAAAGTTTTCCTGATTTTTCATAAAGATGTACCAATAAGTACCTACCTAACCGATTTGTACTTACTATTCATAGTGTTAGTTCAAGGCCTAAGATTACCACGTTCACATGACTTAGGAGATAACAAAATGAACTTCACTAAAAATGGTATTGCAGTAGTAATCGGTGGCACAAGTGGTATGGGCTTTGAAACAGCGAAGCAATTAGTTGCTCAAAACATCCATGTGTTGGTTGTCGGCAATAACCCAACTAAGTTAGATAAAGCGGTGTCAGAATTGCAATCGTTGGGCCACGCTTCTGGTTGGCAAGCTAACCTTTATGATGATGCGAGTGTAGCTAATCTCATTGCGCATCTAGAGTCGCTCGAAGAGGGTATTGGTTACCTTGTTAATGCGGCTGGCTACTTCAACCCTAAAGCGTTTATCGAGCATCAAGAATCTGATTATGAGCAATACATGCAGCTCAATAAAGCAACCTTCTTCATCACTCAAGCGATAAGTAAATTGATGATCAAGAACGGCGGTGGCAGTGTGGTTAACGTTGGCTCTATGTGGGGTAAGCAGGCAATCAAAGCGACGCCATCTTCTGCTTATTCAATGGCTAAAGCTGGCCTGCACGCATTAACACAACACATGGCAATGGAACTGGCTGAGCATAACATTCGCGTGAATGCCGTGTCTCCGGCTGTGGTTAAAACGCCAATTTACGAATCATTCATTAAACCAGAAGAAGTGGATCAAGCGCTAGAAGGCTTCAACGCGTTCCATCCTATTGGTCGAGTAGGTTTGCCGAAAGACATCGCTAATAGCATCTCTTTCCTACTGTCAGACAGTGCAGATTGGGTAACGGGTGCAATCTGGGATGTTGATGGCGGAGTGATTGCTGGCCGCAATTAATTAGGATTCTTTTTAGGTGGCTATCGCGCAGGCAAAATAGCAGCGAGATAGCCTCCTTGATCAGTATTCGCGTAGAATAGAAACGAGAAAGACAACAATAATAATTAAAACGATAACAAGAGTAAGGTCGCCACTATGTTCAACATGGACTTTTCAAAAAAGCTGGTTATTGAAACCGAATCATTAGACTGGATTGCAAGCCCTGCCAAAGGGGTATGGCGTAAGCCGCTTGAAAGAGAAGAGAAAGAATCAGGTCACACGACCAGTGTTGTGAAGTACGAACCGGAATCTTCGTTTTCTGAGCACCCGCATCCGCAAGGCGAAGAAATCTTCGTGTTAGACGGTGTTTTCTCTGATGAAACTGGAGATTTCCCTGCCGGTACTTATATCCGTAATCCCCCGGGCAGTGCGCATTCTCCATCAAGCAAAAATGGCTGCACGATCTTGGTGAAGCTCAACCAGTTTGATGCGAGAGACTTAACTCAAGTTCGCATTAATACTCTAGAAACAGAGTGGCTTCCGGGTATTGGTGGTTTACAAGTGATGCCACTGCATGAATTCGAGCACGAGCATGTCGCTTTAGTGAAGTGGCCTGTTGGCGAACGTTTTCAGCCGCACCGTCACTTTGGTGGTGAAGAGATCTTTGTGTTGTCAGGCACTTTTAAAGATGAACATGGCGAGTATCCAAAACACACATGGATGCGCAGCCCTCATATGAGCGAGCATTTCCCTTATGTGGAAGAAGAGACGGTTATCCTAGTGAAAACGGGTCACCTGCCATTGGATTAAAGGAATGCTCAATATAAAGATGAGAAAGCCGCATTGTTTTGAACAAGCGGCTTTTTTAGTTTTTATATATGAGCTGACTAGTAAGCGACACCAATACGTTGGCGTGGGAACTTGCCAGCTTCTAGTTCATCAATCATCGCAATAGCGTAATCGCTGACGGATATTTTGCTGTTGCCATCTTCGTCAGTGAGCAGTTGATCACCACCTGTGCGGTAGGTTGATAGCTTATCGCCCGGGAAGATTTCCGCAGCAGGGCTAACGAATGTCCAGTTAACCTTGTCATTAGATTGTTTGAACACTTCAAGGGCTTCTCCTTGTGCTAGCGCTTCGTTTTTGTAGTCCGCAGGGAAGTCAGGAACGGTAACTAACGGTACGTTTGGTGCCACTTCTAATGAGCCTGCACCTCCTACCCAAAGTAGACGTTCGATGCCAATGCTTGGCAATGTATCAAGCAACTTAGCTGCTGTGTTTTTTACGATGTCGTGATTACCCAGAGCACGTCCGCCAATCGAAGTAATGACTGCATCAACGCCGGATAGTGCGTTTGCTAGACTTGCGGCTTCATCTTGTAAATCAAATGAACGAACTTCAATGCCTTTGGTTTCCACGCGGCTTGCATCTCTTACAACAGCAACGACCTCGTGACCACGAGATTGAGCTTCTTGAGCGATGTGACTACCAATCCAACCTGATGCACCTAATACTGCAATTTTCATAATGTCTCTCCAATTATCTAATTTATTGAGTCGTTTTCTCGACAGCCATTGCAGTCTAATAGCTCACTAGGTTGCGATAAATATCGCAAAATGATGTAGATTGTATCCATATAGTTATCTAATAAGGTTAGGTTAGCAGTTAAACAGTTCAAGGAGAGTGTGATGGATAGGTTGACGGCAATGCGTAGCTTTGTCGAAGTTGCGAATTGTGCCAGCTTCACCCAAGCAGCTGAGCATTTGGACATGAGTCGGTTGCAGGTTTCACGTCATGTTCAAGAGATAGAAGGGTGGCTGAAGCAGAGGCTATTACATAGGACGACTCGAAAGGTGAGCTTAACCGCGGCAGGGGAAATCGCTCTGCAGCGCTGTGAGAAGATCCTCCATGAGACCGCTGAGCTAGAAGTTACTTCACTCAATCAAACCGATGATCTTTCTGGAACCATTCGAATTGCAGCTCCGATTGGTTTAACTCAGCACATGTTGTTGGATGTGGTCGAACAGTTCACCGAGCGCCACCCTAATATCACGGTCGAACTGTTTGCCTCAGACCGCTTTACTCAGCTGGTGGATGAGAGGATCGATATTGCACTTCGTTATACCGATCAACCTGATGATAGTTTGATTGCACGAAAGCTAATGGTTATTGATTCAGTGGTGTGTGCCTCGCAAGCCTACTTAGACAAACATGGTGAACCTGAAACGGTCGAGGCGCTTCGACAACACAATTGTTTTCGTCACTTGAATGTTTCTAAGTGGGATTTTGTTAAGGACAATCAACACTATTCAGTTGAGGTGTCTGGCACTATCAAGGCTAATGATGTTGGAGTGCTAACTCGCGCCGCACAGCACGGGAAAGGGGTAGTTCGTTTACCTTGTGACTTAGCCAACCCACTGATTGCGAATGGCAAATTGATACGAATATTAGATGAGTTTGTTTCACCGAGTAGTGTGCTGTGGGCGGTGTATTTGTCTCGTAGTTATCAGCTGCCGGTTGTTCGTCAGTTCATTGATTTTGCCGCAGAAGCTTGGTCTAGCGATATCAAATCTGGCGATGTTTGAAACTTCATAGGCAATGATACATAGCGATAGAATTTTAAAAGCTCATAAATACAAAAATCCGATATCAATGGTGATATCGGATTTGAACTCAATAATTCAGAGTTCCAGCACGCTCTCCTCTCACGAAGTCTTTACATGTAATGATGTACGGATAATCGGGTATTTATTACCTTTTCGTTTACGTCTGGTAAAGGCTGATACAAGCTTCTCGTAATATCGGATAATACTTGGTCGTAAACTTGCGACACGACGCTAGAGATATCACTGGTTAATTCGTACATGCTATCTGCCGGTTGGGTCGCTTCGTTACTTGATGCGATCTCTGAGAGTGCATGCATCGCTCGCGTACAAACCGGTGACCCACTACTAAGAGGGCAGATAATCGATAACTGGTTGAGTTTTCTGTGTGTCTGAGAGGCGTAGAATTTGAATCTCGCGTACTCCTCAGGCTTCTCCATATCAGGTATGCACATGCGTAACTTGGTCAGGATCTCCATGCAGTCTAAGATCTGTTGCCAATTCATGTGATACTCACGGCTCATGTCTTCACGCTCAGACTGAATTAGCCAGATGATCATTACTTCATCCATCAAGAACATGCTATGGCGAATTGTTTTGCCATGAATCGATTGGTTACGCACCAAGCTACGGTTTTGCCAGTCGCTGTGCATAGCGATGAGCTTGAGGTGATAGATGCGATACATAGGGCGGCTGTCAAACGACACATGGGATTGAAGCAGCTCAGATACCTCAAGTATGTTGTCGTAAATCTCGTTCACTTTGCGAATCGAGTCGCTAGACAACTTATAAGCTAGAGCATAGTGCGTTGCCGCGCGATGTTTGCGTGATAACAACAATAATTCTCTAAGCAGAACTAAGGTTTCAAACCTGTGTGATAGCGCTGTTTGTCTCTTCCTTGAGAAATGAAACAGGGCCGCAAGTACTAATAGGGATAAACCCACTGAAATAACTACAAACATATTCAACTCCTAATATTTGTATACCTACTTAGTGGTAGTGCAGACACCGTGCCAAAATAAATAAGTGTTATATTTCAGTTGCTTATGATTTACCTGTAATTATGGATGATCAATGATGGTGCATGACTTCACCATTCGAGTGAATGTTTCTCATATTTTGCAGGATTTTTTGAGAGGTTACGCTTTTCTAACGATAGGTTGGGGAGGTTTCGGTAAGTAGAGACACTTTGGCGATCCATTTCAGGTTCGTTTCAAGCTACGGAAATTAAAAAGGCCTCACCCTATATGCTTTAACTCTAAAAGCAGTAAGAGTGAGGCCTTTCAATGTTCACTTCGCAGTGTAGTTGACTTAACGACTAAGTGTTTAGCATTGAGGGCTAAACGTTATGCAAGCTTAAGGTCGAACTCAGTGCGGTACATAACCATATCTTCAATGGTCAGTACTGGCATGTTGTGCATTTTACCGAAAGCAACGATCTCTGGCGCTTTTGCCATCGTACCATCCGGATTGGTTACTTCACAAAGTACACCGGCAGATTGAAGACCAGCCATTTGCATAAGATCTACTGTACCTTCTGTGTGGCCGCGACGAGCAAGTACACCACCTTTACGAGCACGCAATGGGAATACGTGGCCAGGGCGAGCAAGGTCAGTAGGCTTAGCTGTTGGATTTGCAGCTGTCTTGATCGTTGTTACACGGTCAGCGGCAGAAACACCTGTTGTTACACCAACTTTCGCTTCGATAGTGACGGTAAACGCAGTTTGGTTTGCGCTGTTGTTATCAACAACCATAGGTGGAAGTTCAAGTTGGTTCGCTTGCTCGTCAGTTAGACACAGACACACAATGCCGCTGCATTCGCGGATCATAAGCGCCATTTGAGCATTCGTCAGGTGTTCTACTGAGTAGATGATGTCGCCTTCGTTCTCACGATCTTCATCGTCAAGTAGAAGTACGCCACGACCTTCGCGTAGAGCTTGCAGTGCGTTTTCAACGCGAGTGATTGGTTCGCCAAATTCGGCAAGTAGTGAAGACTGATTCATGGTTAAACTCCTAAAATATCACCAGAATCAGGGCTGTATGAGGGATCTCAACCGAGCACAACAAAGCCTACTCATTACAAGTCAACTTTAGCTCATTATGGTTTTATCCAAAACGAAATGCACCCGCCTAAGTTGGAGGTACGAACCCAACTCACGCGGGTACGCCTTTCCAACTTAAACGAGTGTGTTTTCATTCTCTCTCATCCGGACTATAACCGTCGGCTCTGGCATCTCACCAGATCTGCTGACCTCGACGAATCGAGCGCTCGCGGGCTTATCTTTAGATTTTGCTAAGGACATACCGCCGGTGGGGAATTTCGCCCCGCCCTGAGAATAAAAATTAATAATCTGTTTTGCTTTTGAAAGCAGACCAGATGGTAATCCTTTCAATAGTGGATTTAAAGGACTGACAGCAAAGTTTTTCAGATTCTGGCCTTATAATCCGGTAAGTGTTCACTTTATCGGCAGACCTTAGCGTGTGGTGTATAGCGGTGCGCAGGCTATGTTTAGTGGGTTTTGATGTCTATATGTACACAAGTGGATGGTCTGGATTATTGGTGATGGCGTGACAGTTCATCAGCTCAATACTTAAGAGGCCCTTTAATCGATTATTGTTACACCATGACGGCTTACTGACCGTTTTGACATAAAATTGATATTGGCGATGCTAAGCTGCGATAGCATCCGACCACTTTATCTCAAAGATCTTAGCCATGACTTCTCTGTTCTCTAACAAATCCAAAGGCTTATTACTGCTCGTTTTAAGCTTGTATTCTCTAGTGCCTTTTTTGATCTTTGGATCTGACTTCGACCTTGGAAGTGCTGTATTGCCTTTCTATGGTGCAGTGATGACATTCGTGACTTATTCAGCGGGTAATCAAGGGTTCCTAATCACACTCGCGATTCTCTCTTTGTTGGTGCTGACATTAAAGTTCTCAAAAGCAAAGCTAGTGAGCCTTTGTTTGCAGCTTGGTATTTTATTGGTGTTAAGCTTTGCAGCAAAGACATTCCTTAAATCATCAACGGAGAGTCCACGCCCATATACTGAGTACTTAGTTACCCAAGAAGTGGTTGATATGCCGGAGCTGTTTTATGAACTGCCACTAGAAGAAAAGAACGTGGCCATTGAGTCAGTAGAAGATAAGGTCAGTGAATGGCGAACACGTCATTGGCTTGGCGAAACAGACTATTCATTCCCGTCTGGACACATGATTTTCGTGGGTGTTTGCTTGGCATTCTTTGGTGGGTTGTTCTTAGAAGCGAAGCGTTTTTACCTTGTAGGTGGCATGTTAGCTTGGGCTGGTGGTGTCGCGTATAGCCGCGTTTGGCTTGGTATGCATCGTCCTGAAGACTTAGCGGCATCTATCGCTTTTGCAGGCTTAATCTACCTATTAGTGCCACTGGTGCCAACGCAAAAAATAGAACCGTTATTGCCTAAGTTCCTCAGAACGGATTAAACATTTAAGAAGAGCTTCGCTGTTAAAAGCAACTTAGTTCTTAATAGCAAGTTAGTTCCCCCAAAGCAATTTGGCTTTCGTTTAGCAAGCGGAATCTCTGGCTATTGATTGAGCCCGAGTTCTGCTTGTTTCTTTTTGGTTAGTCCCAAAGAGACGATTCGGTGAGACTCCGTGAGGTAGTATCTCAACTCGCCATCCCTTTCTGGTGTGCTCTCAAACAGCTGAATCCACTTCATTCCGCGTGAAGCAAAGTAGGGGGCAGGTTTATACCCTGGCTCTTCTTTGAGAAAATCGAAATTCCGATCAGATGCCTTGAAGATAAATGCAGGCTCGTCGTTTGGTCCCCAACCTCCAATCGCAAACACCTTGCCTCCCACTTTCCAAACGTGAGAGTTATTCCACTGCATCACGTAGCTGGTGGCTGCTTGTGATTCACAGAATGCATTGAACTCGTCGTATGTCATAGAACGCCCTTTCATAATTTGGTGGTGGATCTGTGTGTTTGTTGTTTTATCGATGTTTCTGCTTCTAGCTAGCTAAGCCTTGCCAAATAGCAGTGAAGCCGCTGATAGAACATAGTAACAAAGAGCCGATACGTATCTTCTCTTTAGGAATGCTTTGCGTCGTCAATAACGCTACCTTGTAACCCAACCAAGCGGCAGGAAGTAGCGGGATTGTGATGATCAAGTGGTGTAGCGTGAAGAAGCCAATTGGGATCTGTACAACCAACGAAATGATCGAACTAAACACGAAAAACGCAGAAAGGTTACCACGAAGTTGATTGGCATCTTGGTGTTGAAGTAGGAGTGCCATTGGCGGCCCACCAATACCAGAGCTGGTACCAAAGAACCCAGAGAAGAACCCCGCAATACCCATCTTAGTTGGGGTTGGTTCGAGTCTAAAGGGCAGTAGGCTAACAATCACGGCAAATACTACCAATAAGCCCAACCATAGTGATAACACGCTCGTTGAAACCATCACCAACAAAGCACCACCTGCCAGTGACCCAGGAATACGGCCCAGCAATGCGATTTTTAATCCGCCAATAGAGATATTTGCTCTATGTTTAAAAGCGTTGAATAACGAGATAAATAGACCGATCAAACAGATAGGCGCAGGCACATAATCTGGAGAGACCAAAAACAGCAGTGGGGCTGCAACAATGGCCAAACCAAAGCCGATTGCGGTTTGCACAAACGAGCCGACAAAAATGAGTGTCATTGCGATAAGGACAGTCTGATCTATGTATTCCATAAGCCTGCGGATTAGTTTTAAAGGAGCGGGTGGATACTATAAATGAAAACTAAAATAATAGTCTTATTATTCAGTGAGCTTTATGCCAGTTTCGCTAGTTATAATTTCTACTATAACGACCAACAAAAAAGCGAGTGAGTATCTCAGGATGCTTCCTTTCAATACTCACTCGCTTTATTGGAACGACTTGTTTACGCTAGTGGGGGAGTCAGCATAAAACGTTAAGCCATTGCCAATTTCAGTTGCTCAATGGGCTTGTCATTGATTGGTAAATGGATAAGTGCTGCTGCAAATGCCAGCACCACCGTTGACCACCAGATTGGCTCGTAAGAACCGTAGTAATCGTAAATACGACCACCCACCCAAGCGCCTAAGAAGCTACCCACTTGGTGAGTAAAGAATACCAAGCCGTACAACGTTGATAGGTAACGGGCACCGAAGATCTGACGAACTAAGCCAGACGTTAGCGGAACTGTACCCAACCAACAGAATCCAATGGCCGCACCGAAGATAGCCGCGGTTGATTCAGTCACAGGCAGAGTCACAAACGCACCGATAACCACAGTACGCACTAAGTACAGTGCAGACATAACGTGGCGTTTGCTGAACTTGTCGCCCATTACACCCCAGAAGTAAGACCCAAAGATGTTGAAGATGCCAACGTAAGCCAGTGCCATCGCAGCGCTGCTCGCGGGTAGGTCTTTATCTGCTAAATAGCTCGGTAAGTGCGTTGCGATAAACATTACGTGGAAACCGCACACGAAGAAGCCCGCGTGAATCAACCAGTAACCTTTGTGAGCAAACGCTTCAGACAACGCTTCTTTGAGTGTTTGGTTCTCTTCAGCTTGCGCTTGTTTGTTTGAGGCTGCTTTAGGCGCTCGCATGAACAGCGCAAAAGAGATCATCAAACAACATAGTACGCCAAACACTTGCATCGCACTCTGCCAGTCAAATTCATTCAGCATGTATTGTGCGCCCGGAATTACCGCGAACATACCAAATGAACCTGCAGCCGTGGTTAAGCCAAACGCCTTAGCCGCGTGCTCTGCTGGTACAACTTTCGCTACTGCGCCAAGCACGATCACGTAACTTGTCGCACTCAAGCCAAGACCAACCAGTGCGCCTAACGAAACGTAAAGCATGCTCGATTCGGTAGAAATTGAGGTAAGAAGTAAACCCAAACCGTAAGCACATGCGCCAGCAATAATGATGCGTCTTGCTCCCCATTTGTCAGCGGCCATACCAACAAAAGGTTGGAACACACCGAACAATAAGTTTTGTAGAGCAATAGAGAAGCTGAAAAACTCTCGACCCGTGCCGAAATGCTCTGAAATTGGCATCATGAAAATGCCGAATGATTGTCTGATCCCTAGACTGATAATAAGTGTGCCTATCCCTAGCCATACCAGTAAAGGAAAACGGAAAATGCTCATTCTAATACTCTTAAATTAATGGTGGTGATGTGAGTGGTCTTGCGCTGACATGTGTTGGTCAGTCATCTCATGGTGATGTTCGTGCCCAGAATGATCATGCCCTGACTGCTGGTGGCAACCACTGCTTACGGCATGCTGAGCCAAGAGATCAATCAATGGCTGACTGTGATGCACAATAACCAAACTAATGACGAGGAATAACGTCATTCTGGCAAGTTGGGCAAAAAGAGATTGTGAAAACATACGGTGTTGACATGCGCTCAATGTTGTAAGAAGTCGCGCATCATAGTGATGAGTCGGGTATGTATCAAATGACCATTTGTGATGTAGTCTATGCGTTTTATGCATAGATTGTCGCTTGATTGGAATTGGTATAAAACGCGCTCAATAAATAAGAAAACTTGAAGCTCGTTAGTTAATAGAAACAAGTATCTAATTAAGAATGAAAGTCTAAATTAAGGCTTATAACTAGCTGTTTAATTTAAAGTTTCACAAAGCTGTAAAAACTAATATACAAACTAATCACTAAGCAACATTGCTCGTTCACTCGACTTATCTGTCAAACATCGTAAATTTGGGCATAAATCGTTTCAAGACTACTGAAACGCGATGTTAAAAGATTCAGGGAGAGTCATTCACATGGATAAAGATCATAATCTTCGCGAAAACTTACTGGCACTGATCTTAGGTAGCGCATTGGTTTCACTCGGCGTCATCTTTTTCAACCAAGTCGGTTTGCTCACCGGGGGCACGGCTGGTCTAGCGATCTTCATTACCAAAGTAACAGATTTGAGCTTTGGCCAAGTATTCTTCGCACTTAACTTACCTTTCTATATTTTGTCGGTTGCTCGTATGGGCTGGCGCTTCACAATCAATACGTTTATCGCGGTTTCGATTGTTTCGTTCGCCGTGGATCACTTGTATCACGTGATTCAAATTGCCGAAATTCATGCATTGTATGCAGCTTTACTTGGTGGTGGCTTGATTGGTACCGGCATGCTGGTGATTTTCCGTCACAAGATGAGCTTAGGTGGCTTCAACATTCTGGCGTTGTTCTTACAAGAACGTTTTGGAATTCGAGCAGGTAAGGTTCAGATGGCATTAGACTGCACGATTGTTGTGCTTTCTCTGTTCATTGTTGATGTGTCATTGGTTCTTCTGTCTGTGCTTGGTGCGATAGTCACCAACTTGATTCTAGCAATGAATCATAAACCGGGGCGCTATCAACCTGTGGTAAAAGCGGAAGCAGCATAGTTCGGTTCGCTCAAGCTCTAGATTTGCTTAAGTAAAGAGTGATTTGCAGATTATGAAAACAACAAAGCCAGCATTAATTGCTGGCTTTGTTCTATTGAAATAACGGATTCGATGTAACGATTAACACTTGCCGCAGCTGGCGTTCGGCTTAAGCTCGCAATCAATCACATTGCCTTGTTGATCAAGGGACAAGTTACAACACTCTTCAAACAGGTTCTTAAGATCAGCACGGCTTTTTTGCACGCGGGATTTAACCGTTGAATAGCTGACGTTCTGCGCTTCTGCGATCTCTTTTTGGCTTTGGCCTTTGATGTCGACCGCAAGCAGTAGCGATGAACTTTGTTCTGGCAATGCCTGAATAAAAGGTTCAATACACAATGAAAGTTTCTGCTTAAATTCAGAGTCGTGGTCTAAATCGGTAAACCACAGATCTTCAGCATCAATTTGGCTATCACGTTGTTGGCGTGCATGCTTACGGTAGAAGTCGATAATGGTGTTGTTGGCTAACTGGAACAGCCAAGCCTTAACACTGCTAGCATCTTGTACCTTATCTAAGTTCTGATAGGTCTTAATCAAGATATCTTGGAGCAAGTCGTCTACATCCGCAGAGTTGTTGACCTTTGAATGCAGGAATGACTTTAATGCTTGCTGATACTCGGCCCAGACTTGTTCGATCTTCAAAGGTGCATTAGTTGCACTGTTCATTTACGCAACATTCGTCTTGTAAGAAATCAATCACACCTTCTAGGCACTCATACTCCGCCACGCAGAATAGAGTTCTTCCTTCTCGTCTTTGGCTGATTAGGCCCGCAGACGCCAAGCTTGATATGTGGTGAGACAAGGTAGAACCGGGAATGCCTAGCTCTTCTTGTAGGCCGCCAACTGCAATGCCTTGGTAGCCAGCTTTAACGACACTCTTATAAATGGTTAGGCGAATAGGGTGCCCCAACTCTTTAAGTGCTTTCGCAACGACTTCTAAGTTCATATTAACTCCTCAAGATTTAATTTCGATGTTAGTCGAAATGTATGTCGAATTCAAATTTAAAAACGGTGTCTGTGTAAGTTATTGAAAAACTGTGTTTTCGAAAATCATTTCGATTTTTATCGAAATAATTCTTGTTCTGGAGCTGTTTATTTCTATAATTCGATAATATTCGAAATTAAGGGTTGGTTACTTTTCTCATAGAGCCCGACCTTCAATCCAGTTTGGAGTTAATTATGAGCAATGAAATGTTAACAATGCTGAAAGACGCACTTGATATGTTCGCTTTCTTAGCAGTAGAGCTAATTATCCTTTTCTTAGCGATCAGCTACATTGTTGGGATTCTTCAAGAGTTCCTTACACCAGAAAAGATTCAATCTATCCTGAGCTCACGTAATGGTAAGGGTTATGTAGTAGCAGCACTACTGGGTGCAATTACACCTTTCTGTTCATGTTCGACCATTCCTTTCTTAAAAGGATTGCTGCGTGCAAGAGCGGGTTTCGGTCCAATGATGGTGTTCCTATTTGGTAGCCCACTATTGAACCCAGTGATCATTGGTTTGTTTGTGATTACCTTCGGTTGGCAAGTTGCTGTGTTCTACTTCCTTGTAGCAATGATGGTGTCTGTAGTGGCTGGTTACGCACTTGAGAAGCTTGGCTTTGAGCGTTACGTAAAACCTGAAGCGTATGAATCAACAGGTTCAGCTTCAAGCTGTGGCACTAGTTGTGGTGATTCTGATCCTAAGAAAGCAGCACCGGTTAAAGCGGAATCTTCATGTGGTACAAGTGCATGTGGCGAACCTGCACCAGTAATGGCAAAAGAGACATCTTGCTGCGATTCTAAAAAAGAAGAGCCACAAGTAACGGTTTCATGCTGTTCAGCGGATGGAAGCGCAACAGCTGAAATCGTAGAGAAGAAAGAACCTAGCCGTTGGATGAGAATTTGGTTCTCAACTTGGAAAGATTTTAAACAAGTTTTCCCTTACCTAATGATGGGTATCGCGATTGGTTCATTCATCTACGGCTTCATTCCTACAGACCTTATTGCACAGTACGCTGGTGAAGGTATGTGGTATGCGATTCCAGTAGCAGCCGTGATTGGTATTCCACTGTATATTCGTGCTGAAGCGGTAATCCCACTAAGTGCAGCTCTAGTACAGAAAGGCATGGCGCTGGGTTCAGTTATGGCATTGATCATTGGTAGTGCAGGTGCAAGTTTGACGGAAGTTATCCTGCTTAAATCAATCTTCAAGAACCAAATGATTGCAGCATTCCTATTCGTTATCCTAAGCATGGCGATGGGTGCAGGCTTCCTATACAGCTTCATCTTTGGTTAATCAGGTCTGATTTCGAGATAACACCATTGATACAAAGAGATAGATAATAAAAAAGAGCTCACATAGTTGAGCTCTTTTTGCGTTGAGACTATTAGTTCGGAGATTAGAAACCGCGAATATCAAGCTCATTGTTGATCAACACAACACACTGAGAAGCAAACAGCATGTTCGGGCCTAAGCTTATTTTTTCTGTCCCTAAGCGCTTTAAGCTGTTGTAGCTTTTCTTCGGCATAGGGATGTGATCAGTAAGAAGGAAACATGGGTTTTCAGCAATCTCTGCATCACGGATAAAGTCACCTTTCTTATCCATCATGTATAGCTGGTGGTCTTCAGCCAGTTCTTTGACTAGTTTTTCAAAGCTCATAGTGCGAACGACGATTCCCGGTTCAACCTGACGAGTCTGCTCTTTGGTCATACCTTGAGAAGCATCAACCGCTCTTACTACCGCTGATAACAATGCCGATTCATGAAAGCCACCAATGTTGGTGATCTCATTTGAATCGAAAGTGATCGTACGTGAAAAGTCTTTAGTACTTTCTAATACAAGGTGTACGGTGACATTCTCACGGTGAGATTGAGCAACGAAGATCGTGTTCATCAGAGTATGAGCCAGAATCTCAGTATGAGCATCTTGCCCAACACCTTCTAAGATAAGTTTGCTCTCTGTAGGGGCTGCGCGAGCGCGTAATACAAATGAACGCATGGAATGTACCTTGTCAGTATGTGATAAAGCGAAACGGGCTTTATCAACATGAATTGATGAATAACCAAAATTGTGGCGGTATGTAACTCTTTTCTATTAATGAAGTCAAATAGAGTTGCGTATAGCGCCAACCAGAAGAACTCTGCGTATTAAATAGAGAATGACCACATTACAAGATGGTAAGGGTTGAAGCGACCCAATGTTTACGTAGATAGTATGCGCAAATTATTAGGTGACTTACATAAGGAAGTAGTCGATGAAGTTACAGAAGATCAATAAAGAAGAATATAGAAAGAAGATGAACCTGCTGTTGGTTTCGTTGGTTGGGTCACTCGCAGTGTTCGCCATTGTATTCGGAACCATACTGATCGAGCTATTCGGTTCAGGGCAATCAATCGCAGGCGAATCGACAGGTAATTTCCACTTGAACGTATTAGGTGTGATCTTATCAGTCGCATTGAATGCATTTATCGCGAGCCGTGTGAAAGGGCATGATTACTTCAAAGAAGCGCTTTATGTATGGAACCTTAAACAAATCCATAATCAAATCTATCGTAAGCTCAAGCGTATTCAACCCAAAGCTGAGCAAGGCGACCGAGACGCGCTGACCATCCTTTATTTCTATTACACCACGCAAAAACAGGTATACGACCTAGACAACAACACATTGACGATAAAAACAGTTCAGCAATCGCTAGATAACATCCTAGAAGTGAGTGAGAAATGGAGCATTGAGCTAGATATAGAGGCTTTTTCGAAAGATCTAATCGCAAAGTTTTAAGTAATACACCCATTATTGTATGAGCTTTGAGCTACGAAAGAGCCTTTTGACGTAAAAGTAGCCACTTAAGCAAGTTTTTTGAATTTTTATCAAAAAAGGGGTTGCCATGTTTTCGATGATCTCTATAATGCCGCCTCACTGCCACGGCAGATGCCATAAGGCTTCAGCGGTAATCAGTAAGACGGAAAGTTCGAAAGAAATTAATTTTAAAAAGTGTTTGACACTTAAGATTAAATCGCTAGAATTCACGTCTGCTTTCAAGGGTTTCTTTGTAAAAAGAAAGTTTCGACAAGCAAAGCTCTTTAACAATTTAAACCTATCAATCTGTGTGGGCACTCGTTGATGAATATCAAAAATTGATTCTTAGGAATCACATTGATTTCAATGAACTGAGTGACCAATCGATAATTTATTATCGGCACAGTCAATTCATTATCATTCTGTTCCTATTTATTTAAGAAGAGAGGGGTAATAGCTTTAGAATTACATGTT
>NZ_JBFRVF010000027.1:0-39124 GCF_041475025.1 Vibrio sp. 10N.222.49.C12
GAATTGACTGTGCCAAATACTTTCTTTCTACAAGAGAAAGTAGTTATTCGTATTGGTCACTCAGTTCATTGAAACCAAAGTTGATTCCGAGGAATCTGTTTTACTTCTCTTAATTAAAAGAGAAGATAAAACGTTTTGATATTCATCAACGAGTGCCCACACAGATTGATAGGTTTAAATTGTTAAAGAGCGCTAGCGTTTTGTGATTCACATCTCAGTCGCTAGGGGTGCGTACTATACCTGCACCACTTTGAGAGTCAAGGGTTATTTTCAAACTCTTTTTCTCTACCGATTTCGCTGTGTGACTTTCGTCTCACTCCGTGTCGGTGAGGCGGCATTATAGAGAGATTGAGATGGAGCACAAGGGCTTTTTGAAATAAAAGTTTTGTTCGCCTAAAAAGCCACCAGATCCGCATTTTTCGAATAAAAACTAAACATTTGAGACGTATCACAGCAATACATTGGAAAAATGGAAGCCATGAACGTAAGATTCATGTGTCTATTTTGTTAATGGTAGATGCGTCTATTTCGTTTATTAATATGTAGTATTCCGATATGAACTCAAAAAAATCGATGTTGTTAATTGTCGCACTGGCTGTATTAGGCGGCATTGTTTTCTCTCAGGTAGATATATCGCCTGCAATTACCTTTATCCTTGGTGTCTTGGCTTCCGCTTTTGTTGTTAACTTTTCAAGCACCGACTCAAAATCAGATTCAGAACCTAAGGCTTCAACCAAAACACTTTATGTGGGTAACCTTCCATACAAAGCGAACGAATCACATGTACGTGAATTATTCTCAGAGCATGGTGAAGTATTTGCAGTACGTTTAATGAAAGACAAACGTACTGGTAAAAGAAGAGGCTTTGGATTTGTTGTTATGGCAAGTAATGATGTGAATCATGCAATCTCTGCACTTAACGATAAAGATTACATGCAACGCACTTTAAAAGTACGTGTTGCAAATGATCCTAAACATCCTGAAGCGGACGAATCTGAACTGAGCTAAACCCTAACTGCTTTAACATACTATTTAGTGCACTTTCTTTTTTAGGAAGTGCACTACAAAAAACTTCACGTACTCCCCCTTCTTTATTAACGCTTTCCAAACCCAACAAATCTTGAACCCGCTTAGCTATCGCTTTACCAGAATCTATCAGCACTACACTTTCACCTAGTACTTGTTGAATCTCTGATTTGATCAATGGGAAATGAGTACATCCTAATACAGCCACATCAATTGTGTTGATCATCGGCTGAAGGATTTGCTGTAACTCTTCAAGGCTAATCTCCTCGCCTCTGAGTTTATCTTCGGCCATATCCACCAGCCGAGTAGAACCCAACAGCTCTACTCTTTTATTACTCGAGAAGTTTTTGATGAGCTCGTGTGTGTATTCACGAGTAATCGTCGCGGGAGTCGCAATAAGGCCAACCGCTTTATTAGCCAGTAACGAAGCAGGTTTGATTGCCGGGACTACGCCGACAATAGGGATAAGGTTATTAGCGCGAAGTGTCGGCAGGACTATCGTACTGGCCGTATTACAAGCTATCACCACGATATCAATAGCGTGACTCGCCACAAAACTGGCGACGATACTTTGGACTCGCTGAATGAGGACTTGCTGATCGAGCTCACCATAAGGGTAAGCCTCGTTATCGAATACATAGATATAGTTGTGATTGGGTAGTAACTGGCTTATCTCTTTATATACAGACAGACCGCCAACTCCAGAATCAAAGACCAATATGTTTTTTTGTATGCTTTCCGACACAACCATTACCTGTAATAAGTTCCGCAGCAATGATACCCCTTCACCTAGTTTTCGCCAATCATCACTCTACATAATGCAAGCTCGGTAGCGTTGATGCCCAAAGCGCTCACCCTGCTCTACATTTTCTAGCTCTATCTTAAGCTTACCTTTAAAGCATGGCGCTGACGTGACTAAGGTATGGAACTCACCATCTTCTCCACATGGGTCGACGTGACTTGGCAAACTGTCTATTAGTTCAGGCGTGTATTCTTTCCCGCAATAGCTCATGTCTAATGCATCGCTATCAACTGTGACGAGAAAGGTTTCGATTCCTCTATTTATGATTTCTTGAGCCAGAGTTTGGCTACTCTCTCCCATTAGTGGAAACACACACTCCCAGCCAGCCGGTTCTATATAGCTTTTTCTATAGTCGGCAATGCCATTGCAAAACATATCGCCAAATGCGACCGCATCAATTGATAAGCAAGACCCTTCCAATGCTGAGACAATCGTACTTTGGTAAATCTCATTGCTCGGGAACACTTCAGGAAGCTCTATGGTAATGAGTGGCAAACCGATTAATTGTGCCTGCATGGCAACGACATCAATAGGAGTTACCTGGAAAGGGACTTCATCTCCAACATAGGTAGTATAAAGAGCAACAACTTCATACTCAGCACTCTCAAGCAAACGCTCTAGGGTTAATGTAGAGTCTTTGCCTGACGACCAACTTATGACGACTTTCTTTTTCATTGATATACCCAATAAGAAAAAACCGCCCGAAGGCGGTTTAGGTGATAATTAGAATTGGTAAGTAGCATTCACGTAATATGTACGCTCTGGTGATGGGTATCCACCAGCAGTCTCGTACTCTTCGTCAGTTAAGTTATCCACTCGACCATTTAAAGTAAGGTTTTCATTCGCATAGTAGTTCACTGAAACATCAAACAAGCTATACGCTGCGAGATCTTCAGAGAAGTCCGGTCTCTCACCTACATATTGGAAACCTAATGAAACATCAACATCATCGAAACTAGCCACTGCATTATACTTGTAAATCTTCTTAGCTCGGCGTATCAGTTGCTCACCAGATTGATCTTCTGGGTCTTGGAAATTAGCGCTCACTTGGTGGTTAATAAAGCTAGTATCAAATCCAACGACCATTTCCACACCACGTAATTGGCTTTCGCCATCGGTATTGTAGTACTTACTTGTCGCGTAGTTGTAATCAATTAAGTCTTCGACGTTCGTGTCATAGCCAGTAATCGACCAATCAACATCCTTGATTAAGCCACCAAAAGTCAGTTCAAATGAATCTGCCTTTTCAGCTTCTAACTGTGCATTACCGTAGTAGCTATATAGTTGATACAAGTTAGGTGCTTTGAAGGATGTGCCATAAGCTGCTTTTACAACAAGCCACTCAGCATAACGATAGCCTAACCCTGTGTTGTAAGTAGTTTCTGTACCAAACTGCTCATTGTCATCAACACGAAGACTCAGTTCTCCGAACACTTTATCCGCATCTGCGTTTAATGCAGCGAAGTACGCAACATTCGTTCTGTCGTATTCAGTATTCGAAGGCTTAACAATATAAGCCTCATCACGCCAATCTACACCACCACTAAGAGTCAGTGACGACGTTAGTTTGTATGAATTCACCCATTGAACATTTAGCTGTTCAAGCTCATCAGATGTTGCTGACGCTGAGTTCTTGCCTAAAGACTGTTCGTAGTTCCAGTTATCTTGATTCTGATAGTTAACTAAGAAATCAGACTTAAGTTCACTGCCACTATATTTAACACCAGTAGCAAAGGTCGAATTTTGAACTTCAGCTTCTTTGTAAGAATGGTCTGTACCAAATGAACCATCGTACTGAGAAATGGTTTCAAACATACGGAAATTCGCGAAGCCACTCCATTGCTGATCAAAATTATGAACATAACCAATTAGAGCATTGCGTGATTCAAAACCATGGCGATCACCATCATTAACACCTGGTAATGGATGAACGTTGTATCCCTCATCGGAATCGTAACCAACAGATACGTTCAAGTGACCATTTTCACCGACCTTAGTACCACTAACAAAGCTCAGCTCTTGGTAATCTAAGCTTCCTAAACCTGCACTAACTGCCGTTTTTTCATTGTCAGAGTTTGCAACAGTAATAATGTTGATAACACCGCCGATAGCTTCTGAGCCATACATAGCGGCACGAGCTCCTCGAACGTATTCCACTCGGTCAACGAATGTAATTGGTAACTGGCTAAAATCGACACCACCCTTTGCAGCTCGCGCAAAACGAATACCATCAATGAGAACAAGCACTTGATCAGAGTTAGCACCACGAACAAAGATCGAAGCTTGCTGTCCTCGGCCTCCATTTTGTGAAACCTGAATACCCGTCAATCGTCTAAACACATCTGTTAGAGACTTAGCTTGAATTCGATCGATATCTTGGCGTGTTACTACTTCAACTTGAGCGACAACACTTTCCGTGCTTTGCTCAAAACGGTTAGCCGTAACCACCATGGTTTCGTCGGCAGATGCTTGTTGGGCGTGTAAATTGGAGATAGGTGAAAGCAGCGATGCTACAGCAACCGCTAAAAGGGATTTGTTCATGTTGTGATCCTAAATCGCGTAAATTCCTACCAAACCACATGTCATGGTTTAGCCGCTGGCAGGTATTCGGACTCAAGAGCACAACCCTTATGGTTACCTAATATTCGACTTCCCACAAAAAGCTATTTGCAGTGTCTTATGAATACTCGTTCTCTTTTACCGCTGCGCGTCAGTTCTGGATTTACACCAGATTCCCTCTTCAGCCATCTATACATCTAAATGACACCAGCTTGCCGAAGATAGTATTGACCTATGAATCATTTGTCTAGTCTAAGATAGTTATAAGCTATAGTTTTCATGGTCGATTTACATTGAATGGCTCTCAACACTGGACAAGCGCCTGTGATTGAATAAAATCTGCGCTCTTGATTTAAAAGCACGACAGCAAAAGGCATAACAATGGCGAATTTAGATGTAAACCCGCAACGCTACCAAGAACAACTGGCAGAAAAGACAGAGCGTCTTACAGAAATGTTCTCAGAATATGATGTGCCTGAACTGGAAGTGTATGAATCTCCAGAACAACACTATCGCATGCGTGCTGAGTTCCGCGTGTGGCATGAAGGTGACGATATGTATTACGTCATGTTCAATCAAGAGACTAAAGAAAAATACCGCGTAGACCAGTTCCCTGCAGCTAGCCGTCTTATCAATGACCTAATGCCTCTATTAACAGATGCAATGAAGGACAACCACTCTCTGCGCCACAAGCTATTCCAAGTAGACTTCCTTTCTACGTTAAGCGGCGAAATTTTGGTGTCATTGCTTTACCACCGTCAATTAGGTGAACAGTGGATTCAAGATGCTAAAGCACTTAAGCAGCAATTAAACGATGAAGGTTTTAACCTAAACCTGATTGGCCGTGCGCGTAAGATGAAAATCGTACTGGACCGCGACTACGTAATTGAAAAGCTAGATGTGAATGGTGATAGCTACATCTACCAACAAGTAGAGAACAGCTTTACTCAACCCAACGGCAAAGTGGCAGAGAAAATGTTGGAATGGGCTGTCGATTGTACTCAAGACAGCAAAGGCGACTTACTTGAGCTTTACTGTGGTAACGGTAACTTCTCATTAGCGCTAGCACAAAACTTCGAGCGTGTACTGGCAACTGAACTGGCGAAACCGTCAGTAGAATCTGCGCAATACAACATCGCTGCGAACAACATTGAAAATGTTCAGATCATCCGTATGTCTGCAGAAGATTTTACTGTAGCAATGGAAGGCAAGCGTGAGTTCCGTCGTCTACAGCAAGCGAACATCGATCTTAAGAGCTACAACTGCAACACTATCTTTGTTGATCCACCGCGTTCAGGTATGGATGTTGATACTTGTAAGATGGTTCAAGGCTACGAGCGTATCATGTACATATCTTGTAACCCTGAAACATTGAAAGAGAACCTAGACATCCTAAGCGAAACGCACGACATCACTCGTTTTGCTCTGTTTGACCAGTTCCCTTACACGCACCACATGGAAGCTGGCGTATTCCTAGAGCGTAAAGCGTAAGTATCGCTTTCAGGTCTAAGCCAAACAGCAGATACAAAAAAACGAGCCCATTGGCTCGTTTTTTTAATTTCTAAATCAGCTTAAGCAGTTTTGCCGATAAAGCCGAGTTTCTTACCTACCCATGCAAGAAGCAACATCGCGACAATAATCGCAAAGAAGTTTGAGCCAGCATCAGGGTGTTGTGCCTTCACAAAAGCCGAGTGGCCAAATGCACCTACAAAGAAACAAGCCAAACCTACTAGTGGAATATCTTCAGATACTGGGTTAGTTAGGTACTCTTGGTAAAGTGCTTGTACAGCCAAGACTAAAGCAATCAGTGGGAAAATAGAGAAGCCCACTTCGCTCATTGTTACCCAAGATAACAGAGCATCACCACACACACCGGCAATAACAGCAAGTACGAGTGTCTTTCTTTCTGAACCACGGTTTACAGTATTATTTTCATTCGACATTATTCAATCCCGCCTTTTAATCGGTTACGTTCACGTTCTTTACGATACCAAAAAGCCCCTTTGGCCATCATTCGCAATTGCATGATCAAGCGTTCAGCCAGTTCATCTCGCTGACGTCGATCTAAATCTAATGCTTCTGCCCCTGAGTTGAAGACCAAGATAACGGAGGCTTCAGCTTGAGTAAAAGCTTCGTCTCGTGTCATGCCAGTCGTTATCAAATATTCGGTTAACTCAGCAGAGAAGTGCTGTATCTCACGAGCTACCGCTGCACGAAACTCAAATGAAGTTCCTGAGCGCTCTCGCAATAACAGTCTGAATACGTTAGGGCTGCTTTCAATGAATTCCATAAAGGTTTCAACCGATGTACGAATCACACTGCCTTCTTTTACTATGCGTTGCCTAGCTTGACGCATTAACTGGCGCAGCAGTAAGCCACCTTCATCAACCATGGTTAAGCCAAGCTCATCCATGTCTTTGAAGTGACGATAAAAGGAAGTCGGTGCTATTCCAGCCTCACGAGCGACTTCTCTCAAGCTTAGATTGGAAAAACTACGATCGGCGCTGAGTTGGCTAAATGCTGCATCGATTAAGCTGCGACGAGTTTTTTCTTTTTGCTGTGCGCGAATGCCCATTGGTTTCATACTTTATCAATTTCTTCTTTTACAGCCTAAACAGGCATGTCTAATACTCTATTCAATATAACGCGAATCACTTATTTATATAAGGCACTCTGGTTATATAAGACACTAAACATACCTCTTTGTTCACGTACCGAAGTAAATACGTTCGAAGAAAAAATTTCAATATCCACGCTGTCATTTGGAGACATACGACATACCAAATATTATTTTTTCGATAACACTGCGTGATCCCACCGACTCTCTGATGCCCTTTTCATGTACCCGAGAACAGAATCGGTTAAAATCTCGCTAAAGCAATGTTAATCAAATATAACAAGGAAGATATCTATGCCGCACTCCAACCACTTTGATGTAATCGTAATTGGTAGTGGCCCCGGAGGAGAAGGGGCAGCGATGGGATTAACCAAAGCCGGGTTGAACGTTGCAATCATTGAGAAAGAGAGCAGCGTTGGTGGTGGTTGTACTCACTGGGGAACAATTCCTTCAAAAGCACTGCGTCATGCCGTAAGTCGTATTATCGAATTCAACAGTAATCCGCTGTTTTGTCAGAACAACAAAAGCATACACTCAACGTTTTCTAACATTTTGGGGCATGCCAAATCGGTTATCGACAAGCAGACTCGATTACGCCAAGGCTTCTACGACCGCAACCAGTGCACGTTGGTCTTTGGTACTGCACGTTTTATCGATACCAACACTGTCTCGGTAATGCAAAGCGATGGCACTGAAGAACATTACAGTGCAGACAAATTTGTTATCGCGACAGGCTCTCGCCCTTACCAACCAGATAACGTCGACTTCCTGCATGAACGTATCTACGACAGTGACTCGATTCTTTCTCTTAAACACGACCCGCAACACATCATCATCTATGGTGCTGGCGTTATTGGTTGTGAATACGCGTCGATTTTCCGCGGTTTGGGTGTAAAAACCGATCTTATCAATACTCGTGACCGTCTGTTGTCATTCCTAGACAATGAAACCTCAGATGCACTTTCTTATCACTTCTGGAACAGCGGTGTCGTGATTCGCAACGATGAAACCTTTGAGAAAATTGAAGGCACTGATGATGGCGTGATCATTCACCTAGAGTCAGGTAAAAAGATGCGCGCTGATTGCCTACTGTATGCCAATGGCCGAACGGGTAATACCGATAAACTGAACCTTGGTGCTGTTGGCTTAGAAGCGGACTCGCGTGGGCAAGTCTCAGTAAATACCAATTACCAAACCAATGTTGACCATGTTTACGCTGTCGGTGATGTGATTGGCTACCCTAGCCTAGCAAGCGCGGCTTATGACCAAGGTCGATTTGTGGCTCAAGCAATTGTGAAAGGTGAAGCTGAACGCCACCTTATCGAAGACATTCCAACCGGCATCTACACCATCCCGGAGATCAGTTCTGTTGGTAAAACCGAGCAAGAACTTACCGCAGCTAAAGTACCGTATGAAGTAGGACGTTCTTCATTCAAACACCTAGCTCGTGCTCAAATTGCGGGTAAAGACATTGGTAGCTTGAAGATTCTGTTCCATCGCGAAACCAAAGAGATTTTAGGTATCCACGTGTTTGGTGAGCGTGCCGCTGAAATCATCCATATCGGACAAGCGATCATGGAACAGAAAGGTGAAGCAAATACCATCGAGTACTTTGTGAATACAACCTTTAACTATCCAACGATGGCGGAAGCTTATCGTGTTGCAGCACTCAACGGGCTTAACCGTTTATTCTAGATAAAGAACCAATAGGAGTATTTGACCACCCATAGGCCAAATACATAAACAGCAAGCCACGCGCTTGCTGTTTTTATTTAAAACACTGAATATTAAGGCATTGATAGTAATTAGATCATGATGTTCTAAATACCCCTTTACCTGTACAGCCTCATTTACTCTCCACAAACAGAGCCCTCAGAGCTAAGCGAGAAACTCCCCTTTCTTCCACTGAGAAACAAACAACACACCAAGACCAATTCCGCGCATTGCCATAAAGCTCAGCATCGCTAACCACAGTGCATGGTTCTCTAAACCTGATGCTAAATAGAAAATCGCGAAGAAACTACAGGTCGCAACAAACATACTATTGCGCATATCCTTGCCCTTGGTTGCTCCAACAAAAATACCATCCAACAAGAAGCACCACATAGACACCAATGGCATTGCGATTAACCACGGTAAATACACCTCGGCTTGACTCTTCACGTCTGGGATTGTGGTGATCATATTGATTAAGCTCGAGCCAACGAGTGCGAACACTATGGTCAGTACCAAACAAATATTGAAGCTCCAGAAGAAAGTTCCAATCAATGACTGGTTCAGCTCATCTTTGTCTTTCGCGCCTATCGCCTTACCGACCATCGCTTCCATTGCGTAGGCAAAGCCATCCATCCCATAAGAGATGATCATCAAGAAACTCATCAACACGGCATTGGCCGCAACAACATCATCGCCAAAGCTTGCACCTTGGAAGGTCATGAAAGTGAAAGTCGCTTGTAGGCATAATGAACGAAGAAAGATATCGCGATTCAATTTCACGAAACGACTCAAACCTTGGCTGGTTTTCTTAAGCAGATCCCATGGCGATGGTAACTGCTTCTTCGCCCAGATTCGGTAAACACAAATTAGGCCAAATGTTAGACCGGCATAATCAGCCATTACAGATGCCAATGCAGCACCTTCCACTTGCCACCCTAAGCCGATAACAAAAACGATATCCAAAACGATATTGGTGATATTGGTGATGATCACCATCCACATTGGCGCTTTGGCGTTTTGAGTCCCGAGCAGCCAACCTAGAATCACAAAGTTAGTCAGCGCGGCAGGTGCACTCCAAGCGCGGATTGAGAAATATTGCTGACCATAGTGCTTAACTTGATCACTGGCGCTACTCAATGAGAAAACTAAATCGGCGACTAAACTGTGTAAAAGCAAAAAGACACCAGCAAACCCTAAGGCCATGGTCACGCCTTGCACAAAAACTAAGCCTAGTTGCTTGCCATCATTCGCACCATAAGATTGTGCAGCTAGCCCTGTTGTCGACATACGCAGGAAACCAAGCAACCAAAAGGTCACGCTGATCATTGTGCCGCCCAGCGCCACACCACCTAAATACCAAGAGTGCTCTAGGTGACCGATAACCGCCGCATCGACTAAGCCCAACAGTGGAACAGTAATATTAGAGAGAACCATCGGGATCGCGAGCAACAGCACTTTTTTATGCATCGCCTGATTGGATAGCGTTTGAAAAATAGTTTGGGGATTAAATAACTTCACGATCACCTCTTAGATTAGAGGCGATAGTTTAACCTAGTGGGTGGGCTTTCACTATGTTGTGGAATTTTACTTATACCGGCTATGTACTCAGTTACTCGAAATACAGAACCACTAGGGTTACCACTTAACGAGCACTAACTGCGGCGTTAAACGCTTTTTGACCTGAGAGATCTTACAAAGAAGTCGCTGCCACAATTTCCAACGGTTGCATTTTTGGTCTAGTGGAGAAAACGCTTTTACCCATTGTGCCCATGGCAGCCAATTAAGAACGCTGTCTATTGGTGAAGACAACCCATGAGCATACTTTCCTGAACCAAGCTTTTGTCCCAACGTACTTGAGCTTTTATCTCCAGCTAAGACTAAACACGCATGTGCATGAGTAAAGTAGCGGCTCAAAGACTGAATGAAGTTCGCGGTCTGTTGTTCATTACAATCCAGCAAAGCATGTTCACACACCACCATCACCGAGGCTTGTTCTGGAATATTAAGTTCATCCAACCAAGTTAGGTCATCAACAGAGCCACACTCTAAGCGATAGCGTTCATTTTTGTGGAACAAGCGTTGTCGCCAAAGCAGATTCTCGGTTACATCTAACTCAACCCAATGACAGCGGCCATTATCTAAACGGTAGAAACGGGTATCGAGCCCTGCTCCCACGTTAATAATCCAAGCATCTGGGTTATGAGATAAAAACTGTTGAACTTGAGAATCACAAAGTTGAGTCAGTGTCGCGTAAAGGAGTTGCTGTTGGTCGAGTTCACCGGTAAGACATTCTGGTGCGAGCTGGCAACGCTTGCAGGCTTGAGCTGCGATAGGATCATAAACGAGACCATCATCGGCTAGGCTTTCACGACTACGAAACCAAAGATGTTGAACGAGGTTGGTCGGAACTTGGAATTCTTGATGTACAGACCCTTGTTCAGAAGAAGCCTTTTGAACAGAGGAGCGCGGCTTACGAGTAAGCGGCTTCATTTGAGGTTTGGTTGGGTTTGGCATCATCATCTTCCTTGTATCTCGACAAAGAAGATGATAATGAATATCAATTACAATGACAAGTTATTGAGAATAAATATCAATAAGCTATTTGTACTGACTACATCCAGTCGGTGTTGCGAATAATACCAACCGCAAGCCCTTCAATAGACAAGTGTTGAGATTCTAGATCGACATGGATTGGAGAAAACTCTTCATTTTCAGCATGTAACAGAACCGTTGAACCTTTACGTTCTAGGCGTTTTACCGTTACATCATCATCGACACGAGCCACTACAACCTGACCATCGCGTACATCTTGTGTTTTATGAACAGCTAATAAATCACCATCCATAATACCGATGTCTTTCATACTTTCGCCATTTACACGAAGTAAGAAGTCAGCTTGTGGTTTAAACATGCCTGGATCAACTTGGTAATGCATTTCTACATGCTCTTGAGCCAAGATAGGCTCACCAGCGGCAACCTGACCGATTAATGGTAAACCTTGCTCTTCGTTTGCTGCATCTTCAAGCAAAATACGAATACCGCGAGACGCACCCGGGATAATCTCAATCGCTTCTTTACGAGCAAGAGCTTTCAAATGTTCTTCTGCAGCATTAGCAGAACGGAAGCCTAGTTCACGCGCGATTTCTGCACGTGTCGGTGGCATACCGGAATCTTCGATCTTACCTTTGATAAGGTCAAAGACTTGTTGCTGGCGGGGCGTTAACGGCTTCATGATTCACCTGTCTTTTTATACAGTTGACTGTGAGTATATCCAGTAACTGAACAAAAGCAAAGCAATTGGTTGTTTTTAGTTCATTTTTAGCAAATTACAAAAACAGGATCTCTAGCCACACATAACCTGCGAGTGCCAAACAGATGAAAACTGCTGCCGAACCGACATCTTTAGCCATCCCAGAAAGCTCATGATGTTCACTGCCGATTCGGTCGACAACCGCTTCAATCGCGGTATTGATTAGCTCGACAACCATCACCAATACCACCGATGAGATCATTAAGATTCGTTCAACTTGGCTTACATCTAGGTAAAATGCCAACGGAATAAGCACGACCGCCATGAACACTTCCTGTCGAAATGCAGCCTCATTTTTAAACGAACTCGTAATGCCTTGCCATGAAAAGCCTGCTGCTTTGATGATGCGTTTGAATCCGGTGTTTGATTTTTTGGTCATTTTTAACCCTATACTCAATCAGTCGATGAATGATTTTCCACAAACTTAACGGCAATATGACTATTTCCATTAAAAGGTTAGACCAGTTTCTGGTATTCTTGCATCGATTAAATTTACGCCTAGGCTTATCCCTATTTCACTCATAGGATTTATCCTTTTTATCAGAGAAATAGAGATACGCTTCAGCACATTGAAATAACTATTGAGGCAGTGAACCTATATGTCTTCTGGACAATCTTTTTCACGTTCATTAATGAAGCTACCTTTATCCGTATTGGTAAAGGGCACATCAATTCCTTCAAACCCTGTTGAGGATTTGAACATTGATTTGAGCAAACCTATTGTATACGCCTTACCGTTTCGCTCAAGTGTCGACATTCTTACATTGCAAAAACATGCACTTGAATTAGGCCTACCTGATCCGTTGAGCAAGCTTGAAATCAACGGCAAATCACTGCAACGCTACGTTTTCATCTCTTCTCGCAAAACTCTGCTGCAAGACGATGATTATGTACCAAGCTCTTCAATTGAAGTGTTCTCTGAATTGCTTTCACTGCACGCCGACGACTCTGAACTCGATGTTCAAGTTATCCCTGCTACCGTTTTGTGGGGGCGCAAACCTGGTAAAGAGAATAACCAGAAGCCTTACCTACAGGCAATGAACGGCTTAGAGAAATCAAAAGCGGTATTGCTAGCCGGTCGTGACTGCTTGGTTCGCTTTAGTCCTGTGGTTTCTCTGCGTTACATGGCCAACTCACACGGCACCGACAGCACCATCGCGCACAAACTGGCGCGCGTGGCACGTATTCACTTCTCTCGCCAAAAGCTTGCAGCATCAGGCCCTAACCTGCCAAGCCGCCAAGCTCTGTTTGATCGCCTGTTAAAATCAGAAGCGATCAAAAAAGCGATTGAAGACGAAGCACAAGCAAAGAACATCTCGATCGAGAAAGCGAGCAAAGAAGCTCAAGACATTATGGACGAGATTGCTGCGAACTTCTCTTACTCGCTGATCAAGCGTGGTGAGAAGATTCTTGGTTGGCTGTGGAATAAGTTGTACCAAGGCCTGCATATCAGCAACGCTTCAACGGTTCGTAAGTTGGCTCAAGATGGTCACGAGATTGTTTACGTGCCTTGTCACCGTAGCCACATGGACTACTTACTGCTTTCTTATGTGCTTTATCATGAAGGCATGGTGCCGCCGCACATCGCTGCGGGTATCAACCTGAACTTCTTCCCTGCCGGTCCTATTTTCCGTCATGGTGGTGCGTTCTTTATTCGTCGTAGCTTCAAAGGCAACAAGCTGTACTCGACGATTTTCCGTGAATACCTAGCGGAGTTGTTCGCTAAAGGTTACTCAGTAGAGTACTTCAGTGAAGGTGGGCGTTCTCGTACAGGTCGTTTATTGCAAGCGAAGACCGGCATGTTGGCGATGACTATTCAAGCGATGCTGCGCGGCATGAATCGCCCGGTGACTTTGGTTCCTGTGTACATCGGCTACGAGCACGTGATGGAAGTGGCGACTTACGCAAAAGAACTTCGTGGTAAGCGTAAAGAGAAAGAAAACGCGAGCTTAGTGATTCGTACCATTCGTAAGCTGCGTAACTTTGGTAAAGGCTACGTGAACTTCGGTGAGCCAATTCAACTGAACCAATACCTGAATGAACACTCACCTGAGTGGACCAAAGACATCGACCCAATGGGCACTAGCAAACCACAATGGATGAACCCGGTGGTTAATGACTTGGCGACCAAAATGATGACGCACATTAACGATGCGGCAGCGACCAATGCCCTGACCCTTTGTGCAACGGCACTATTGGCTTCAAGACAGCGCGCATTGTCTCGTGACTCTTTGGTTTCTCAGATTAATTGCTACCTGTCTCTGCTTAAGAATGTTCCATATTCGGCAACGTTCACTGTGCCAAAAGACAGCGCTGAAGATTTAGTAAAACATGCTGAATCACTGAACAAGTTCTTGATTGAATCAGACTCAATGGGCGACATCATTTCGCTAGACCGTCACCAGTCAATTCTGATGACCTACTACCGAAACAACATCATTCACTTGTTTGCTCTGCCATCGTTAATTGCACAGATGACTATTCGTCAACGCGGTTTATCAATTGACGCGATCCAAGAGAACGTTGCTGCTATCTACCCGTTCTTGAAGAAAGAGCTGTTCCTAAGCTACGACGAAGACAAGCTTGAAGGCGTGGTTTCTAACATCATTGAAGAGCTGGTTAACCAAGGTATGCTTGTGGTTTCTGATAATGAAGTCACCATCAACCAATCAAACAGCCAAGCACTGATGCTGTTAGGTCGTACGATTTCAGAAACGCTACAACGCTACTCTATTGCTTTGAACCTGTTAGCAGAGAACCCTGATCTGGATAAATCCGATCTTGAACAGAAGAGCCAAGACATTGCACAGCGACTTGGTCGTCTGCAAGGCATCAATGCACCAGAGTTCTTCGATAAAGGCGTGTTTGCGTCGATGTTCGCAACTCTGAAACAACAGCAATATCTGGATAACGATGGTAACTGTGATTTAGACAAGACTCAGCAATTCGCTAAGCTTCTCTACTCAATGCTTTACCCTGAAGTACGTTTGACGATTCAAGAGAGTATCCACCAAGCGGAGTAATCATCAGCTTGGTGTCTCTTGAATAGCGAGGCCAAACGCGATCAAAAAAGGCACCCAATGGGTGCCTTTTTCTTTAGCATTCGTTAACTCGAAAAGCGGATGATTACCAGAAGGTAATGAACAAGCCCGCTGTCACTGCCATTCCAACATAGTTGTTGTTTAGAAAGGCTTGGAAACAAAGGTCTCGATCACGGTGGCGCATCAGGTGTTGTTGATACACAAATAAGCTTCCCGCTACCAACAGTGCCCAATAGAAGGTATCTCCTAGTTGGTAATGCATGCCTAACGCAATCAGCATCGCTAGGGTGACGAGTTGCAAAGAGCCAACAATCAGTTTATCGAAGCGACCAAATAAAATAGCCGTCGATTTAATACCAATCTTCAAGTCATCATCTCGGTCAACCATCGCATATTGCGTGTCGTAAGCAATCGTCCACAACGCGTTAATCACGAAGACAAACCACACAATGCTTGGCAGTTCATTGGTTTGTGCCGCCCAAGCCATTGGTATCGCCCAACTAAACGCTAAGCCAAGAAACAACTGTGGAAGATGCGTAAAACGCTTCATGAAAGGGTAAATGAACGCCAGACCCACACCAATAAATGAGAGCTTAATGGTCAGTGGATTCATGGTGAGTACCAGCAAGAATGAAACTACGGCTAGCACTAAAAAGAGCAGAATCGCTTCCTTACTGGAAACCAAACCTGAGGGTAATGGACGCTGCTTGGTACGTTTAACATGACCATCTACTTTACGGTCCGCAAAGTCATTGATCACACAGCCAGCTGAACGCATCAACACCACGCCGAGTACAAAAACAACCAAGACATCAAAATCAGGCATACCTTGTGCGGCGATAATCAGTGACCACAAGGTCGGCCAAAGGAGTAATAGGGTACCAATCGGGCGATTCATTCGCGTTAATTGCCAATACGCCTTCGCTTTGGTGGCAAGCATTTACACACTCTCCTTAGAGTAAATGGGTGATGTTGGTAAAAACAGTTCTGCCACAAGCATCGGTTTATGGTTCATCCATAATCGAGAACGACGCGCGAGTAATCGCTCATCGCCTGCGATAACCCAACCGACTTGCAGCGCATCTCGCTCCACGTTCTCAGCACTGAAAACGGTCAATCCAAGCGGGACATTACCTTGTTGAGAAAGGTCTGAGTGCTGATGATCTTCTAATGTGACTCGGGGAATCAAGGTTCGACCTAACACCCACGGTTCGTCATCACCCTTTAAAATCACTTTACGCAGTAAGCAATCAAACGATGATAAAAGATGTTCCTCGTCTTGTTGCAGCATTGAGCGTTCTACAACTTGATTATGAAGCAACTCAACAGACAGGTGCTGACAGCACTTCCCCAACTTGCGGGAAAGAGAACCTTGCTCCATCAGCCACTCTTTGGTGGTTTCATTAGGAAAATCAAATGTTTCTGTACTTTGCCAATCTACATTCATTAACGAATTAAGATACAGCGATATTGGCTGATTCATACTAGTATTCAATAGGTGACTTTACACGTACAATAAAGCTTCAACTTTCGAACAAAATTAAAGCGTTCTTCGAATTGTAAACGTATTTAGATTTAGACCGCTCATTGTAACAAGACTAATGCGTTTCGAATATCGCGAATAAACTAAAGAAAAGTCACAAATATGCACAAACGTTATGTAGCCCAAATATTTCTTGCGATTACCCTACTCTTTTCAGCATCAAGTTTCGCGGAAGAGGAGTCGGCAGCTAAACTCGCCTACTTCACGCTAGAGCCAGACCTGACCACCAATTTTTACACTAAAGGTAAAAAACTGGGCTACATTCAGGTTCGCCTCGACATCATGGTGGCAACTAGTAGCGACTTGGCCGCTATTGAGCATCACCAACCACTGATTCGCGATGCGGTGATTGAATTGCTTGGCAAACAAAACGAAGAAACCATTAAATCTCTATCTGGCCGTGAAGACTTAAGAAAATCCTTAGTTGAACACCTCAACAAGATTTTGCTTCCAGAGACAGGTAAAACCCTGATTGCTGACTTACTGTTTACCAAATACCTTTATCAGTAATGATGTAAAACGAATCCCAATAAAAAAGCGGCTCATCTGGCCGCTTTTTTTGTCTCTATCGTTTGGCTACTCATTAGAAGATATGAATTAGCTTCTTGCCGAGCTTGGTGCTTTCATCGCATCGATAAAGCCAATAATCACACCAGCGGCTAGACCAGCTAAATGCGCCGTATTGGCGATAGCCATAAATGGCTGCATGTACCCAAGCACCAACCACACCAACATAAAGCCGACAATCTGTCTTGGGATACCTAAACCAAGTTGTGGCGCCTTCGCACCAACCACCCATAAGTAACCAACCAAGGCATACACAACACCAGACAAACCACCGAAGTTCGCCCCTTCAACCCAATACTGCCCAGCACCTGAAAGCGCAGAAGAGACAGCAAAGATCTGAAGTAGCTTGAGGCTGCCAAGTTTCTTCTCAATGTCTCCACCTAGCTGCCACCACCACAAAATATTAAATGCGATGTGCATAACAGAGAAATGTAGAACGGCATGACTCAACCAACGCCACAGCTGCCATTGCTGTCCATCCACCGCTGGGAAATGTAGGGCATTGAAAATAGCTTGGCCAAAACCGATCTGTTGCAGCGCAAAAATCACCACACACACCAACATCAGGCTTAGTGTCACTGGGCCTGCTTTGGCTTTGATCATGCCCATGAAGCTTGGCGTGTGGTAATGGAAGTTGCTCTTTCTGGTCTCTGCCATGTCCCAAGATGCAGCTTGATAGCGCTTATGATTGGGCTCAGCCAGAAAACGATTCAGCTCAGCTTCGGTTTCAACCTGAAATTGGCCATCAAGAAGCCAAAGAGCAAAACGCCCTTCTCCCTCTGGAGACATCTGAATAGGGATCTGACGAGAGGCCATATAATCAATAAATGCTTGAGCAAGACGTGGATTGTCTAACACCATCAATCTAATCATTGTTACTTCCTATTCATTCTATGAGGGATGCTTGAGGCGGTTCAGGTGATGAAAGTCATTAACCTGCGATCACTGGAAGTTCAGCACGATGCCAAGCTTCGAAACCACCATCAACACTATATACCTCTTCAAAGCCTTGGTTCACTAAATATTGTGCCGCACCTTGGCTACTGATGCCGTGGTAGCACATCACTAAGATAGGTTGTTCGAACTCAACCTCATCCATGAATGACACCATCGTATCGTTAGTCAGGTGGTAGGCTGTTTTTGGGTGGGCAACCGCAAAAGACTGCGGGTCACGTATATCGACAAGTCGAGCTTCGCCTTGTTCGATGAGGGCTTGAGCGCCTTTAACATCGATATGTTTAAACTGGTCCATGACTTTCTCTTTTTATACTGATTTACTTTGCTGCCATTGTAACCTATCCCAAGGCTAACATTCACATCCACTTAATAAGGTTATCCACCAGCGATCACTTTTACACCATTTGTGGATAAATCTGTGAATTGCGTGAATAAAGTGTCTTTTCAAAAATAGATCCACAACATGTAGTAATGATCCTGATCTAACTGTGGGTTAACTGAAACATATCCCCACTCGAAAAACCCCGTCAAAGCCTTACTACACACTGCTTTTAGATAGCTGACGAATAAACTTCTCACAGAGTTATCCACAAAATCATTTTGCAAATTTCGATCGCAAAAGTTGAGAAATCGATCCAAAACAAAAAGGCCGAGATCTCTCGATCTCGGCCTTTTCAAAATTCAGCTATTTGTTAGCTCTACTAGAAAGTAGAAGCTAATAGAAACTAGATGCTATTAGAAATCACCAACGGCTTGTTTCAATTTCTTCATCGCATTCTTTTCTAACTGGCGAACACGCTCAGCTGAGATACTGTAGGTATCCGCTAAGTCTTGCAGGGTTGCCTTGTTGTCGTCTAACCAACGTGAGCGAACAATGTGTTGGCTACGCTCGTCTAAGCTTGCTAGTGCTAGCCCTAGGCGATTATTGGTGTGTGACTCCCAGTTAGCCGCTTCAACCGTCTCAGCAACGTCTGACGCCTTGTCTTCTAGGTAGTAAACTGGAGCAGTGTAAGCAGAACCGCCATCGTCATCGTCCATAGGCGCTTCAAACGTCGCATCTTGTGCTGCTAAGCGAGATTCCATCTCACGAACTTCTGAAGGCTCAACACCCAGTTCACGAGCAACCGTCTCAACTTCACCGTTATTGAACCAACCCAAACGCTTTTTAGACTTACGAAGGTTAAAGAACAGTTTACGCTGTGCCTTAGTGGTCGCAATTTTAACGATACGCCAGTTACGTAGAACGTATTCATGGATTTCAGCTTTGATCCAGTGAACAGCAAACGAGACGAGACGAACACCAACTTCTGGATTGAAGCGCTTAACAGCCTTCATCAAGCCGATGTTACCTTCTTGGACGAGATCAGCCATTGGTAGCCCGTAGCCAGAGTAGCCTCTTGCAACGTGCACCACGAATCTTAGGTGGGAAAGGATCAAGCCTTTCGCAGCGTCGATCTCACCTTTGTAATGTAATCGCTCTGCAAGTCCACGTTCCTCTTCAGGAGTCAGCATAGGGTAGCTGTTCGCTGAGCGGATATAGCTATCTAAACTATCTTGTGTGACTAAAGCCATTTGATACGCTTGGTTTGCCATTCGGTTCCTCATCAATCTCTGATCTGGAGTAATACATCTATTAAAACCCTACAATCTTGAACCTAAAATGAACAGGTTTCAAGGAGGGGGAAGTAATTATGCATAATCAATTCGTCTATACAAGGCAAAAACTGGTTAAGAAGTGCCTATTTTTCGTCTAAATATGACTCTATTCACCTAAACTGGTTCAATTTCTTTTAGGTGACGCTGTGCAGAAAGCTTTGCAGCCACACTACCAAGCAGAGTTCCGACGATCAAAAGCAGTAAAGATTCATCCCAACTCAGGCCAATTAAACGGAAGTGGCTGTCGTATAGCTGAGCCAAGTCATCCACCGCGCTGTTCAGCAATACGGTAATCAATGCCGTCATTACCCAAGCGCTAATCGAACCTAAAACGCCAAACCACATCCCAGCATAAAGGTATGGTCGAAGAATGTAGCTGTCGGTCGCACCAATCAGCTTCATGGTTTGAATCTCTTCTTTATGCGCCAACACATTAAATCGTAGTGTATTGCCGATAATCAGAAATACCGCGCCCAGCATCAATACCGTTAAGGTAATCACGATGACAGCCGCTAATGCTTTGATCGCATCTAATCGCGCTAACCAATCTTCGTCTAGGCGAGCATCGGTCACTAATTCTTGTTGTTTAACTGTGCCTGCCAGCTCTTTAATTAAGGTATCGCTGTGCACGCTTGGCGTAATCACCAGCACACCTGGCAGTGAATAATCGTCGAGAATGGTTAAGGCGTCTTCAAAACCAGAATACTGGCTGAGGTCTGCAAGCCCTTGCTGCGGAGAAATGTACTCCACGAGCTCAACTTGATCCCAACTTTCGATTTCATCCTTAAGCACCATTACTCGTGGCTCAGGAATACCATCCTCTACATAAGCACTTATTTGTGACGGGCTAGTGACATCTTGCGCCACTTCCCCTACATTTTTACCTAATAGGTACAAACAAGCTGGCATCGCCAACGCCATAGAGATCACCGCAAGGGTCAGTAAGTTGCCTAACGGGCGCTGCCACATTTGCGAGAACGATGACTTGGCTTGTTTCCAGTGAACAACAAAGAAGCCGTCGCTTGAAGCGCGGTTTGCTGCTCGATTAGATTGAGGTTTTTTGATGCGCTTATTCGCGGCCATAGTCTTCAACCTCACTCAAAAATCCTTGGTTTAATTCAAGATGGCGGTACTGAGGGCGAGTGTTCACTAACCCGATATCATGCGTCGCTAGGATGATCGTCACACCTGCGCGGTTGAATTCTTCAAATAATCGCAACACACGGTTAGATAATTCAGGGTCTAGATTACCGGTAGGCTCATCGGCTAAAAGCAGAGTTGGACGGTTAACCACGGCGCGAGCAATACCCACGCGTTGTTGTTCACCACCAGAAAGTTGGCTTGGCAAACAACGGGCTTTATCTAATAAACCGGTTTTATCCAACGCAGCACTGACTCGGCGTTTTATTTCGTTTTCAGAAATAGATTCAATACGCATAGGCAGAGCGACGTTATCGAAAATCGAACGGTCCATCAGCAGGCGATGGTCTTGAAAAACAATCCCAATATTACGGCGTAAGAAAGGAATGTCTTTGGCTGGGATACGAGTGATATCGTGATCGTTGAACCAGACACGTCCATCAGTTGGACGCTCTATCGCGCAGATCAACTTCAGCAAGGTACTTTTACCAGCCCCAGAGTGCCCACCCAAAAAAGCCATCTCTCCACGTTTCAGGTGAAAGTCCACTTTTTGGAGCGCTTGTCTTCCACCTCGGTAGGCTTTACTCACTTGCTGAAATTTGATCACCGAAAATTCCTCTTACGATCACTCATATCAAATTTAAAAACGGTAGCAGATTAAGGATAAACCACTTTGCTACTCGCGTTACTCTTCGCGGCTAAATAGTGCTTCAATGAAGTCTTTAGATTCAAATGGACGCAGGTCATCAATACCTTCACCCACACCAATGTAGCGGATTGGAATCTGGAACTGGTCAGCAATTGAGAAAATTACACCACCTTTCGCCGTACCATCTAGCTTAGTCAGTGTAATACCCGTAACTGGAGCCACTTCACTGAACAACTTCGCTTGGCTGATAGCGTTCTGACCTGTACCTGCATCGAGCGTTAGCATGATTTCGTGTGGCGCAGAGTCATCAATCTTCTTCATTACACGAACGATCTTGCGTAGCTCTTCCATCAGGTTGCTCTTGTTCTGCAAACGACCGGCTGTATCAGCAATCACAACATCAACACCACGAGCCTTCGCTGCTTCAATCGCATCGTAGATAACAGACGCACTGTCCGCACCAGTGTGTTGAGCGATAACTGGCACATCGTTACGCTGACCCCAAACCTGAAGCTGTTCAACGGCTGCAGCACGGAAGGTATCACCCGCTGCTAGCATCACTTTCTTGCCTTCATTTTGGAATTGTTTCGCCAGCTTACCGATCGTAGTTGTCTTACCTACACCGTTCACACCCACCATTAAGATAACGTAAGGTGTTTTAGTGGTATCAACAACCAGTGGCTGTTCCACTTGGCTTAAGATGTCTGCCATCTCTTCTTTGAGCAGACCATAAAGCGCTTCACCGTCTTTTAGGTCATTGCGAGATGCTTTTTCTGTCAGGTTTTCAATGATCTTAACCGTGGTATTCATACCCACGTCAGCAATCAGAAGTTGCTCTTCTAGCTCTTCAAACAGGTCTTCATCGATTTGCTTGCCTTTGAACAGACCAAAGAAACCAGCACCGATGTTTGCTTTAGTGCGGCTTAGGCTGCGCTTAAGACGAGCAAAGAAGCTTTCTGTCGGCTTCTCTTGTACTTCTTCAACCTTAGCTTGAGGAACTGCCACTTCTTCCTGTTCTGCTTCTGCTTCTGCTTCTGCTTCTGCTGCGACAGGTTGCTGCTCTTGTTGAGCTTCTTCAAGCGCTTGCTCAGATTCAGTTGGCTTAACTTGTTCAGCTTCAGGCGCGACCTGTTCAGCCTCAACTTGTGATTCAACTTCAGTTTGATCTTCAACGCTTTCTACGTTCGCTTCATTCTGAGTTTTTGGGCTTTGTTCTTCTTCACCAAAACCAAGCCACGATAATAATCCGCGCTTCTTTTTTTCCGTCATCAGAGGAGTTTCCTAGATCTACTAATTAGCTGTATTGACTTAATACACGTCGACTCTTTGCTATTGTTATACAATACAAGCTTGTACAAACGAATAGTAAAGAAAAATGACAAAGCAGTGATAAGTTTGCTTTTAGCTTGATACACTTTGTCATTGCAAATTTATTTAATACACGAACCCACTTAAATTGGGCTCGGTATAGTATCACTTTATTAGCGGTCAAAAAATCTATGGTAAGACGTCGCCAGCAAAACACATCACAAAAAAAGCCATCCGGAGGCTTTGTTCGAATTATTAGTGGCTCATGGAGAGGTAGAAAGCTGCCTGTTCATGATTTAGAAGGATTACGCCCAACCATTGACCGAGTAAAAGAAACACTCTTTAACTGGGTGGCTCAAGATATCCCACATTCAACTTGCTTGGATGTATTTGCCGGTTCTGGCGGTCTAGGTTTTGAAGCAGCTTCTCGCCAAGCCAAAATGGTGACACTGCTCGAAATGAATCAAAAGGCGGCTAAACAGCTTTCTGATAACGCGAAAGAGCTCAAGGCAGACAACATTAATGTCGTGAATACTGATGCTATCTCTTTCCTTAAGAAACCGGGCACGCCTTACGATATGGTTTTCCTTGATCCACCATTTCGTCAAGGCTTACTGGCAGAAACAGTACAACTGCTTGAGAGTAACGGTTGGCTTGCAGACAATGCCATCATTTACGTCGAGACAGAGAAAGAACTGAAACTCGAAGCTATGCCAGAGAACTGGGAATTGCATCGCGACAAGACCACCGGACAGTCAAGCTACCGACTGTTCAATCGAATCACTGAAGAATAGGAGTTATTGAATGAAGTTCTTGCTTCCACTAGCAAAAGCAGCCATCGCCTTTGTTTGGTTTATCTTAATCGTAAATATTTTCTACCCGTTTCCGGGTAATGCTGCGATTGCGCTTTATATCATGACCGCATTCTTGTTCTTCATGCACGGCCTGCAGATGCTGATTTTCATCGGTGCATTCGGCGATAAGATCGAGATGTCACGTTGGGAGAAGTGGTCAATATTGATTTTCGGTGTCTTCGCCCTACTCGATATCCGTCGTAAGCACATGATGTAATCGAAATAAAAACCGAAGAAACAGATACAAAAACGCCGCTCAGTAGAGCGGCGTTTTTTTTATTGAGTAATGGTAGCAACACTAGCCCATGTAGCCCTTCACGCCATCCAAGAACATTTGAGTCGATAACATCACAAGTAACAAGCCCATCAAGCGCTCGATGGCTTTAAGACCTCTCTCTCCCAGCACTCGTAGGAAGAAGCCATTAAACATCAGAATGAAGAAGGTAGCGCCCCAAGCCAGCATCACAGCCGCTGAAAGCTCTAACATGTTGTCTGGATGCTGGGTCGACAGCAGAATCAGTGCAGCAATCACTGACGGACCTGCAATCATAGGAATCGCCATCGGCACAATAAACGGCTCTTCACCAGCCGCAAGGCCAGTAATGCTGCCTGCGCTTGGGAAAATCATCTTAATCGCGATGATAAATAGAATGATACCGCCAGAAATACTCAAGGTTTCAGGCTGCACGTGCAGGAAGTTCATGATGCTTTGACCCGCAAATAAGAACAGCAGCAAGATAACCAGTGCGAACATCAGCTCACGAATCAGAACAATACGGCGACGCTTCGGGTCAATATGCTTAAGGATAGAGAGCACGATTGGCAAGTTGCCAAGCGGGTCCATGATAAGAAACAGCATGGTTGCTGCAGATAAGATTTCCATAAGTTTGTCTCGAAAAGCGTAAGTGCGCGGAGTATAGCAGCCTCAACATTGATTTTCGAACGCAGTGATAAGCGGGTTAACTGATGCTTTTAAAAGGGGATGTTATAAGAAGGCAAATTAGCGAAAGCAGATTGAAAGGTAATGAAAAGAGTGGAGCCGAAACATGCACCCACTCTTTATTCACGAATAAAACAAGCCACTAAGAATTAGTGATTACACACACGTTCGCGGTTAGTGCAAAGCTTATCATCGACAACGACAACCTTTTCCATCTTCAAGAAAAACTTCAACAGGCTATCTAAATCCAGACCGTTCAGCTTACACGTATGAAAACGCGCTTCTGCGCCATAAGTTTGAGCGAGTTCTTGCGTCAACTCTTCACGAGTCAGTGGCTTTTCACTCAGTAGGTTTAAAACGTTGTGTGCATGAATTTCGGTAGTCATAACTCTATCTCATGTTTAATGAAGTAGACGTAGAGTACCTACTTTCATCTGAGCTGCCTTGATGTAGCTCAGAGTTAAGCGAGCTCTACTCTAAATGGTAAGGGAAGCAACAATGAGAGCGTGCGCCAGAAAGTAGCTGCCCGTCACCCAAAAGTAGGCACCCTTAATTGGGCTACGATAGAAATTTAGCGCGTACGCCAATGCTGAAAGCAGCAACATGGCACAACCGGCAAAACCGACCGCATGCGACAGTTGAGGATCAAGCAACCAGAGCTCACCAGAAGCCCATGCTAACTGAATAAGCACAATGCCCATGATGACCACGGGAAAAACGAGTTTGTCTAAGCGAGGTAGAAGTAAGAAGAAAGCAACGACACAAGCCGCCAACAGCAGCGCGAACAACCACCAGACCATTTCTCCTGATAGCTGTAGCCAAAATGCTTTGCTGTAACAGAGCTGAGCCAGCAAGAAGCAAACAAAATGCAGAGGACGTTTTTGAGTAACAGCATGCAGGACATCTGCGATCGCAGAGACCGCCAACCCAGCAACGACCCAATAGGTAAAATCAGCAACGACAGATTGAGTTAAAGCAATGGTCGCTAATAATACATAGGTAAAAACCTTATACGATAAGGCCTGACCGATATGTCCATGTTTCGTTCCTGCTATTGCTCCGATACCAGACAAGGAAACCGCCAACCAACTCCACATACCATTTGCCCTATTGCTTTAAATCGTCGCCAGTCTAGGCACACGAGTGTTGATGTAAAGCCTCAGCGCCTCAAAATTGGATCTTGATTACGCTTCCACTAAAAAGAGTCTCTTTAGATTGAAGTCGTGCCAATTACCACCATGACAATGGCCATTCGTTTAAAACTAGAACGAATCATCATAAAAACCATTCAAAATGGCATTAGAGTCGCCATACTTGAGTTTTGGCCAATTCTAACCTATCGACTTCACCAAAATCGGCCTAATTCCGTCAAATACCACACTTGAAAAATTAAAATAACTACCTTTAAATCAAACAATAACAATAACTTAAACAAGCAAACTCAAGATTAATAGGAAAATAAAAACGCCAACCAAGCCTAGACTTGTAAAGTAGCCAGTTTTCTTTTTTAACGCCCAGTTTTGTCAGGTTATTTCAAGCCTCCGGTAAAAATCGCCACAAAAACCAAGCCGAAAACTTAAAAAACCAACCAAAACCAACCTAGCCACCACCAACCTCTATTAATACAGTTTAACAACCTTTAACAATATAAATTACACAAAACAACCATTATAAAACAACAATTTAAATCAAATTAGAACAAACATAAATCACAACGAACAAATTAAGAACACACCATAAAACACAGTTAAACACTGCCAAACAAGCCAAAAACTCATAGTTTTCTACTACTTTTAAAGCTTTCGAAAGTAATTCTTGATCTAAGGCCATAAGTAGTGCTATTCTTTAAAACATAGCGAGAGACAACCAAATTTAGGAGTAGTGTTATGATTTCATCTTCGCAAAGACAAGGACTTGTAATGATCGCGGTAGTTGTAGGTCTAATGACACTACCGATGATGTACTAAGCAAGTTACAGATAAAAAAAGGGACGCCATGAGCGTCCCTTTTTTTGTTCAATTTTTTCACTTCGAAAACAGATGCAGTGTTAGCACATCCCAGTTCGCATAATAGAAACCTGCGGCAGCTAAAGTCATTGCCATCATCAGTAAGATCGCAACTCGCCAGATAAAACGACCACTACGTGGAGTCAGCTCCTTCTCACAGTCGTTACACATCATGATGAACTTATGTTGGTCTTCCAACTTAGCCTCATGTTCATTGACTACCTTATTACGACACGTTGCGATATAGCGCAGCTTGCTCACCATATCGTGCGGTAGCCTTTCTTCACAGCTTGTTACAAGCTCATGCAATCCTTCGCCTTCGGCATGATATTGAAGCCTCAATAATTTCTCTATATTGCGAGTTCTTGTCACCACTTTTTCAATATCGGTCATCTTAGCCCTCCCACTCCACACTATAATTCTAGTCGAGCATTTCCCTATTCTTATACAAAATCACTGTTATTTACGAGAGAAAGAGACAATAAATAACAATGCTTTATCCCAAACTGACCATTAAATGTGATGTCTGCCGAAAAATAATCAGCTTGGCTTACAACAGTTCACGAATAACGGCTTTAAACACATATCCCTATTGCCTGAAAGACTAGAATAACCATCACGACTACATGGAGGTTATATGCCTAATTCACTCTTTTTTGCCATCTTTGCTCTCGCTGCTCTAGCGGCTTGGGTATTTATTGGTTTCTATCGAAAACACTCGCAAGGTGAAAATGCGCCAGAGAAGAAAGTGAATGTCACGGTGTTAGACAAACAATCGATCGACCTTCCTGACGCAGAACCGGGCCAAGAAGATCAAGAGTACTGGATTTACGTTCAACGTGGTGTGGTTGGTCCGAAGCGAGAATTCCAAGTCGGCATCCACTATTTCCACGCCCTTAACCCTGGCGACAAAGGAACCTTAACCTACCAAGGCGATAAGTTCTTACACTTTGCGTTGAAGCGCTAAACGTCAGCCGCTTCAACTGTCGTCCCTAAGCAATCCATCAGAAAGCCTTAGCAATCACCGCTAAGGCAATAACCAACGCGTTTTCTCTGACTTAGACACCAACCAGCTCATCCATAATGCGCCAGCTCCGCTGATCACAATCCATAATGGAATAACCCATGCCGGATGTCCTTGGTACCAACCAAACTCTTTCATCGGCCACAAGAAAATCGGGTGCAGCAGGTAAATACCTAAGCTGTGCTTACTGATAAAGCCAACCACTTGGTTACTCTTCTCAGACAGGCCTTCACCATAGTAACGGCATACCATGAACACCATGCTCGCGGCTAATACGGTATTCAACGTTTTGTAAGATAGCCAGCGCCCTACCGTGTACTCTTCTGCTACCAAGCTTGCATCAACCACCATGTAAACCGTGGTTAGTAACGCTAGCCCACCCAGTAACACACTCACGCCAACGGTCATCTTGTTAAGTGGCACAATCTTATACAGCAAGTAACCCAATGGTAAGTAACCGGTGTACAACCACAATTCGTGACTCCAAGGGCCATCGATTTTCAGTAAGAACAGCAATGTTGTGAACAACCATACCGCCGTAAAGGCATAGACCGATCTATCACCGTACTTTCTAACCATGATCTGCAAGAACGGAATCACAAAATAGAGTGGGATGAAGTAATAGAAGAAACCAAGGTGGTAATAGGTGTAATGATGGTAGCTATTAAGCAACACGTCCCAACTGACGTCGGCATCAAAGCCCATTGCCGACCAGCCCGACAGATAGGTATAGAAAAGCGACCAGACAATGAAAGGTATCAGTACCTTGCCCAAACGACGCTTGAGGTAGTATTTGGCGTCAAACGGGCGCTGATCACTGAGCATCAGTGCGCCAGTAATCAAAATGAACACAGGTACTGCCCAGCGGCTGAAACCGTTTACCGTAATGGCAGTAAGCCATTCACCGAAAGGAATAGTGCCCAACTCATTGCGATAAGGCGCCAAAACATGAATCGCGATAACCGCTACGGCCGCGACACATCGTGCTAAATCAAAAAAGAGAATTCGCTGCTTCATGTAAATGCCTGATTAATATTCAATCATTCTACTATAGCAATAAAAAAGCTGACCGGAATAAATACCAAGTCAGCTTAGTGTTAAAGGAGATACTTATCGCGAATTTAGCTCATACGACTCTAGCTTCTGCGACTTGAGCTCTCACAAATGAGGCTCATGTGGCTGAAGCTTATGCCGCTGAAATTTGCGGCACTTTCGGTAAACGCAGAGAGATCACCGTCGTTATCGCCAAGAATGCGAAGGAAACCCACAGACACGCAGACAAACCTGCCATTTGGAATACCAAGCCCGACAATATCGTGCCAATCAAACGGCCCATCGCGTTTGCCATGTAGTAGAAACCGACATCAAGAGAAACGCCATCGCCTTTCGCATAACTCACTATCAAATATGAGTGAAGTGATGAGTTCACCGCAAAGATGGCACCAAATACCATCAAACCACCCACGATAACGAGCTCTGGTTGCCAGCCAATCTGTACCGCATAAGCGATAGCAGCGGTCACTATAGCCAGCGCACCAGCCCATAACAGCGCGGCATGGCCATCTGGCACCTTACCTTGAGCTTTACCAGTAATCTTCGGCGCTATGCCCTGTACAAAGCCATAAGCGATAGTCCAAGCAGCTAAGAAACCGCCAACCCATGAGTGATCCCAACCAAACACACTGCCTAGGTAAATCGGCAAAGCAATCACAAACCACACATCACGAGCGCCAAACAGGAACATACGTGCTGCGGATAGGATGTTGATGGATTCAGACTTAGAGAAGATCTGTTTGAACTTAGGCTTGGTTTTCGCTTTGCCCATGTCCGCTTCTAAGCTCAACACACTGCCAACGAAGACCAATGCCAACACGGCTGCCATCGCGAGCACGGCGTATTGGAAGCCAATCGTTGAAAGCAGTAAACCACCAATAAAGAAGCCTGCCCCTTTAAGCGCATTCTTAGATCCGGTCAGAATCGCAATCCACTTATAAAGCGCGCCTTGTTGTTCATCAGGAACCAGAGTCTTAATTGAGCTCTTGGCACTCATCTTATTGAGGTCTTTAGCGATACCAGACAAGGCTTGCGCCGCCATGACCCAAGGAATGGTCAGCATTGCCGTTGGCACCGCGAGCATACCCAAGGCGACGACTTGCATGCCTAACCCAATGTTCATGGTCTTATTGAGGCCAAGACGCGCCCCTAACCAGCCACCGATTAGGTTAGTCACCACACCAAAGAATTCATAGAAAAGGAACAGTGAGGCGATTTCTAACGAACTGTAGCCAAGGTCGTAAAAATACAGAACCACCAACATGCGAAGTGCACCATCAGTAATGGTGAAGTTCCAGTAGTTAAAAGTCACCAACATGTATTGGCGAACGCTCTTACTTAGATTTGAAAACATAACGCTATCTCTGCAATCTAAACAAAAAGAGCTTTTGGATCATGATAAGTTCAACACTCCAGATACCAAAAGCTCCCTGTCTAACACTGATGACTATTAGCTATTCGCTACGCCATTAATGTATTCAACCTGGATAGGTTTAGTGAAGGCACCTGGACGCAGTGCCTGCACCTCTTGAACTACCTTGCTCAAATCCCAGCCTTTTTCTAACAGTAGGTGAGCTGCGAACAAACCAGTGCGACCAGAGCCGCCCATACAATGCATTGCAACCTTGCCGCCGTTATCGACGATGTTATGTAGCTCAGGGCTAGCTGCTTGCCACTTCGCAGCAAAACCAGCACCCGGTGCACAGTCGTCTTCAATTTCGATCTGGAACCATTGCATACCTAACGCACGTGTTTTTTCACCAAGTGCCGCCACGTCTTTGCTTGCAAGCTCATGGTCATCAAGTGCTGTCACGATAGCTTCAACGCCTTGCTCTTTTAGCTGAGCCAGTGATGCATCAAGCGTTGCTTCTTTTGTGCCTGGGCACGGAGTAAGCACTAGCGCACCTTGCTCTAGGTCTAGTTGCCATGTTGGATGTATCATTATATCTTCTCCAGATTCTTATTAAGCAAGGCCAACGGTACGAACAAGCTCAGCGGTACGTGTTGCGTAACCCATCTCATTGTCGTACCAAGCGTAGATCTTAACCATGCGCTTACCGACCAACATCGTTGATAGTGCATCCACGATTGTTGAGCGTTGGTCGCCTTTGTAATCGATAGAAACCAGTGGACGCTCTTCAAAGCCAAGAATACCTTTTAGTTCATTCTGAGACGCTTCTTTCAGCATCGCGTTAACTTCTTCTGCCGTGGTGTCTTGCTTCACTTCGAAGATGATGTCTGTCAGAGAAGCGTTCGCTAGCGGTACACGAACTGCGTGGCCGTTGATGCGGTTTTCTAGCTCAGGGAAGATCTCAACAATCGCTTTGGCGCTGCCCGTCGTTGTTGGGATAAGACTCATGCCACATGCACGTGCGCGGCGTAAGTCTTTGTGCGGCGCATCAAGAATAGTTTGCGTGTTAGTTAAATCGTGAATAGTGGTGAAGGCTGCGTTCTCGATACCAAGCTTCTCGTTGATCACCTTAACCACTGGCGCGATACAGTTCGTTGTACAAGACGCTGCCGTTACGATTTTGTGTACCGCAGGGTCGAAGATATTGTCATTCACACCAACAACGATGTTTGCGATTCCTTCTTCTTTCACAGGAGCCGATACCACAACGCGCTTCACGCCTTGCTCTAGGTATTTGTTTAGGAAAGAGGTCTTACGGTGAACACCTGTCGCTTCGATAACCACATCACAACCAGACCAATCGATCGCATCAATGTCGCGCTCTTTTGTGGTTTTGATGCGTTGACCGTTGATGATCATCTCATCGCCTTCAACAGACACTTCGTGGTTCCAACGACCTTGAACCGAATCGAACTCAAGAAGGTGAGCCAGTGTCGCTGTGTCGCCAGCAACGTCATTAATTTGTACAAATTCTAGCTCATCCCAATCGAATGCTGCGCGAAGTGCTAGACGGCCGATACGACCAAAACCATTAATACCTACTTTGACTGTCATTTTCTGTTCTCTCAGTTAATTGCCTTCATATTTGAAGCCGCAGCGTTGTTGACTACGTTCACTTACCGGAGCGCCGGCCGCCCTAATTACATAGAGCCACTATGCTCATAGGGATAAGTTCACTTGTCGCCTAGCTGCAACTCCAACTATTTCGGCATTAAGTTTTAATGTATTTAAACGCAACATACTGGGCGTGAGTTCATCGACTCTAAGCGCTCAATATCTTGCTGGTATTCAGTTTTCAAACAGTTCGATGCGATAAGGTCATCAATTAACTTTAGCATCCAACCCGGTAAATCTTGTGACAGGCGGTAAAACACCCACTGCCCTTGGCGAACGTCAGTCAAAATGCCGTTTGAGCGCAGCTGCGCAAGGTGGCGAGAAACCTTTGGCTGACTTTCTTGCAATGCCTGAGTCAACTCACCAACAGAAAGGCACTCTTGGCGCACAATCAACATTAAGCAACGCACTCGCGTTTCATCAGACAGTAATTTAAAAAATTGGTGAGGAAGCATAACTACATACTCATATATGGATATGCGCATATATTAGCTGTAAAAAAACGCACGTCAAGGCGTGCGTTTTAAATGTCATAAAAGTTTAATAAAGCAACACTACAGCTTGTTGGTCACTGTGTGACTCCAGCGACGCGCTTCTGTAAGCTCCGTTTTAACCTGATCCACGCTAAGCCCTAAATCAGCGCAGTGCTCATCAATCTGCTGCCAATCCGCATGCTCAAAACTCTCTTCAAGGGCAAGCAAAGTACCGTAAGGCCCTTCCCTACGTAATAGAGCAACCTTGATACTTTTACACAGCGGCAACTGCTCGACTAAGTTCTCTAACGACAAGTCCAACAGAGCACCCAACAAGGAGAATAAGCCAATCATAAAGGCCTGTTCTCTATACCCTTCAAATGCCTGATAGCGAGACATACGCTGACAAAACTGAGCACGCTGTAGAGACAATCCATACAGCTCTTTAGGCTTTTTATCGGACACATAAGAGGCGACGGCTAACGAGACAAACATTTTCAGTTTCTCTTGACCTAGATATACCAAAGCCTGACGAAAAGAAGAGATGGTAACTTCAAGGCGCGGCGACATAGTATTCACAAAACGCAGCAGCTTATATGAGAGCGCCACATCTTTCGCGACAATGCTCTCCACCCGTTGAAAGTCCACATCGGGCTTACACACTTCTTGAAACAGCTCCATAGCAATCACTTGCTCAGGGCTAATGTATTTACTCTTGATGATTTCCGGTTTATTGAAAAAGTAACCTTGGAAAAACTTAAAGCCAGCCTCTTTGGCTTGCTGGAATTCTTGTTCGGTCTCAACGCGCTCCGCCAAAAAGCTAAACTTTTTCCCTTGATGCGCCCTAACCAAATCACACGCTTCATCCAAACCCATCTGCATAATATCGAGCTTTACGATATGCGTGTATTTAAGGAAACGTTCCCATTCTGGGGTCGAAGTAAAATCATCTAGGGCAATCATGTAACCCGCTTGGTAAAGGTCTTTAACCGCTTCCAACAATTCATCTGTTGGTTTACAGGTTTCCAGAATCTCTACCACCACCTTATCTTTCGGCAAACTTAAGGGCAGTCGACGAATCAAACTTTGATAAGGGAAGTTGATAAAGCAGCGTGAAGATGGAATAGAAGGGTTAAGACCAACAGACAAGAAGTTCTCAACAATCAGACGATACGTTGCTCGATTAGACTCAATATGCGCTGGGTACGCATTCTTTTCTCCATCGCGAAATAACAACTCATAGCCGAGTGTATTCCTCTTGCGATTTAAGATAGGTTGTCGAGCAACGTATGTAGCGGTCATTTCTTGATAACTCTGATTGGTTTAACTATAACTCAGTCGCTTAATCTAAGCTTTCGCGGCAGCTAGCAAAGCACCGCAGCCCATGAACATACCACCAAATATTTTATTTATCTTACCCATTATGCGATCAGAGCGAATAAAACGTCCCATTTGTGACGCTAATGAGGTGTAACCCAACATAACAACGCTATCAATGAATACTGTCGTCACACCTAGCACTAATAACTGAGGTGCTTGAGGTTGTGTAGGGTCAATAAACTGAGGAAACAAAGCCACCAAAAACACGATTGATTTCGGGTTAGTTAGGTTGATAAGCACAGCGTTTCTCAGCAGTTTGCCACTCGACAGAGTAGAGCTTTCTTCAGATGCTACTAGGCTCGAGCTATCACGCCACTTTTGAATACCTAACCAAAGTAAGTACACCACGCCGACCCACTTAATGATGGTGAACGCCAACGCAGACTTAGCAACGAGTGCACCGATACCCGCGCCCACCAGCATAATGTGAAACGCAAGACCAAGCTGTAAGCCAACAATTGATGCGAGTGACTTTTTAGTGCCATAGCTAAGCCCATTACTGATGGAGTTAACGGTACCCGAGCCCGGAGCCAAGCTAAACAAAATCGCTGTGACAACATAAGCAAGCCAAACATGAGTATCCATTTGCATTTCCTTACTAGTTCTTTAATCTAACAACATTAGTAGCAATAAAGCTCTCACACGCATCAGTTCAGGTAATTTCCCATGGAAAACCACAGCGAAGCCACCTTCCCTTACACTCAAGAACCTCAGTTCGATCATGCGATTAAACACCCGATCAACGCTCTTTGGCAACAAAGAAAAGAGGGGTTTTTAACATCGTCTGGTAAAAAGAAACTGTACTGGTGCAGCCTCACCTCAGAAAAGCACAGCAAAGCTATTGTGATTTCAAATGGCCGTATCGAATGCTGCCAAAAATACCAAGAAATCTTTTATGATTTTTATCAACAAGGCTATGACGTTTATTCATTTGACCACCAAGGTCAAGGCCAGTCTGAACGTATGGTAACAGACTCTGACATTGGTCACATTCATGATTTTGATGATTATGCATCTGATATGTCTGACATGATTGCCAGTTTTGACCTCAGCAAGTATGCCAAGCGATACCTGTTAGCCCACTCAATGGGTAGCACTATCGCAACACGCTATCTACAAACCCATCCAGGCCACCCATTTGATAAGGTCACCTTGTGCGCCCCAATGTTTGGTATCAACACCGAGTGGTACTTAAAGCCTATCGCGATGATTGTTGGGCAAGTGCTTACCGCCTATCACGCCAAACCGGTTTACGCGCCAGGTCAGCAAGCCTACTACTCGAAACCTTTCGAGAATAACCTCCTGAGCCAAAGCCAGGTTCGTTATCAGTGGTTTCGCCGACTTTACGAAGATAACCCGTCACTGCAAGTCGGTGGTGCTAGCACTCGCTGGGTATGGCAAGGGTTAATGGCAGCCAAGCAGTCAATCCAACAGACTCGTCAAATCAAGATCCCTCTATTGCTGATTCAAGCAGGTGAAGAAAAGATTGTGAGTAACGATGCTCAGGTGAAGTTCATCAATAAATTGAAGAAAACCAACTCGGCTTGCCAGTTTAAAGTCATTGAAGGCTCAAGGCATGAAGTGTTGTTTGAGCAAGACAAATACCGCAATCAAACACTAGATGCCATTAATCAGTTTTTTGCTTAGCACTCATCACATCAACAACACAAGAAACAGCGAGCCATAAGATAACAATTAAAGAGGAAAAGAAGTAAGTGAGCTTTGCCCTCTTTTCTTGCATGATTTTGGCATACAATTTCTGGGTAGATATATTGTAGTTAAAACGATGCTAGCGCTGGCTAGTGTTGATATTGGTTAAGCACTTTGCAATGAGGGTTAAATGACTATTCCTGCACTTAAAGATTCCGTGAAAATCGTTGCCTCTGATTTAGATGGTACGCTTTTGGCTCCCAACCATCAGTTGAGCGATTTTACCAAGCTAACGCTTAAGAAGTTACACGAGCAAGGTTATACCTTTATCTTCGCAACGGGTCGCCATCACGTCGATGTAGCTGGGATTCGTCAAATCGCAGGGATTCCGGCCTACATGATCACATCAAACGGTGCTCGCGTGCACGACCAGAATGATCAGCTAATGTATAGCCAAAACGTACCTCAAGAACTCGTTCAACCGGTTATTGATATTGTGCGCCAAGATCCAAACATCTTCATTCACATGTACCAGAATGAAGATTGGTTACTCGATCGTGAGGATGAAATGCTGGCTAAGTTCCACAGTGAGTCTGGCTTTAGCTACAAGCGCTTTGAAGCTGAAAACGCACCAAGCGAAGGCATCGCGAAAGTCTTCTTCACACATCCAGAACAAGACCACGAATATCTCGTCACGTTTGAACAAAAGCTAAGAGATGCTTTTGGCGACAAACTGAACATCGCCTTCTCTACACCTTGGTGTCTGGAAGTGATGGCCGCTGAAGTCTCTAAAGGCCACGCTCTAGACGCTGTTGCAAAATCACTAAACCTGACTCTGGATAACTGTGTTGCCTTTGGTGATGGCATGAACGACGCTGAAATGCTGGCTATGGCGGGTAAAGGTCTAATCATGGGTACATCACATGAGAAAGTGATGAAAGCACTACCTGACAATGAAGTGATTGGCAGTAACGCAGACGATGCCGTTGCTCACTACCTAGAAAAGCATCTGCTCTAATCTCGCTCGTTGAACAGATCTGAATAAATAAAAAGGCAGCCAACTGGCTGCCTTTTTTGAACCTTAGGTAAAAAGCTCTCTCTAACGCTATCGAGAACCTAACACTTCTTTGCTTAAGATTGCCTGCCACTCTTGTTCGGTAACCGGCATGATCGATAAGCGATTACCGCGTTTCACCAAGGGCATTTCGGAGAGTTCAGGCATGGCTTTAAGCGTAACCAAAGGAATCAAGCGCTCAGTCAATCGCACAAACTCGACATCCACCATGATCCAGCGTGGGTTATCGGGTGAAGACTTAGGATCGTAGTAATCACTCTCAGGGTCGAACTGAAAGTGGTCTGGGTAGGCTTCTCTGGTTACTTTAGCGATCCCCGCTACGCCAACTTTTTTACATGATGAGTGGTATATCATCACCAGATCGCCAAGCTTGACGTCATCACGCATCATGTTTCGAGCCTGATAGTTGCGTACACCCTCCCAACAAGAGTTTTTTTGTACTCTAAGAGTCTGAATAGAGAAGGTGTCGGGTTCTGTTTTAAATAACCAATATGCCATAATAAATCCAATTAACGGTTGCTCCGAGGAAGATATAACATGAAGGTAATGAAAAACCCAGTGACATGGCTAGTCGCGTTCGCTCTACAAGGCTGTGTTACGGCACCTGATACGCCGCAACAACCTGAACAGCCCCCAGCAACCTTGGATGAGCCACAGAGCATTCAGCCGCAAACCTTCATCATGCGTGGTCAGGTGGTGGTTGGTCACGAAAGTCGAACCTTCACTCCTTGCGGCAGCCAACAACAATACTGGTTAGACTTATCTCCAGAGTTAGCGCTAGAAGCACAAGGGCTCTCAACGAGACCTTACCAAGCCTTATATGGCGAGCTGATTGGCCACCTAACTGTACCAAGCCAAACGGGTTACAACGCAGACTTCACAGCGCGTTTCGTGGTTGACCAAGTGAACATCCTAACCGCAGAGAACCCTGAGCGCTGCGACCAACCACTGCGTTCAACACGAGTATTCGGTAATGAACCCTTCTGGTCAGCAACCTTCGATAAAGACCAGCTGAAATATACTAAGATGGGCGAACAGCCACAAACCCTCGATATTGAATCAAGCCGCACCACACCAAGCAGTCGTGATTACCAATTAGAAGGTAAAGCAGCGCAAGGCAAACTCAACCTTACAAAAGAGAGCTGTAGCGACGGCATGAGCGATTCTATCTATGGGTGGCATGCCAAGCTTAATCTCAATGACAGTAACTATAATGGCTGTGCAACGGTCTCTAACCAAGATCCAACATTGGATTGGAGCGGACTCTACTTCGCTAGCTCAACGCAAAACTCAGGGTTCTCTATCAACCTTGAACTCAACAATGACCACAGTGCTATCACGACTTATTCATACAGCAATGGAGACCCTTCTATTGTTGAACAAGGCTTCTGGCAGCAACTGAACCAAAATCAGGTACAAGTGGTTATGACTCGCCACCAGCAACAATATTTGATCTCCGAGCGCATCTTCACACTCGATAATGGCAAGCTAATCGCTGAAAAAGAGAAAGTGGGCAACGTGGTGTATCCGATTGCCAATGGCGGTCTGGTGCTATTCGAAGCTAAGAGTGCGCAAGCACAAGTAAACACCACCACTAACGTTGATCTAACCGCAAAGCAGGTGAACTCCAGCGATCAACTTGATCCAAAAGTCGACCAAGCGATCCGCGAATACTTTAAGATCAACAACAGCTCACCTGACGACACTAAATACCGCTGGTTAACCTACGACCTCAACGGCGACGGTAAAGAAGAGCTGTTCGCCCAACTCGATTGGTGTGGTTCTGGTGGCTGTACACTGCTAATTTTCGAAAACCATCAAGATAACTGGCGCTTCAATAGCCGAGTGACACTGGTTAAGGGCGACATACGCTTAGGTAAATCGCAAAACCACGGCTGGCAGGATCTGATCTTCAATGTCAGTGGCGGCGGTGCAACACCGGCGAAACACACACTTTCATACTCTGGTGTCAGCTACCCGCTAAACCCAAGTGTCGCTCCAGTTGCAGATGATGCTGATATCAGCGACGTGGTTTTGTTTGCTGATGGTATCTCACCCGCACAAAGTGGAGTTAAGTTGTAAACATGAGTAACCAACAAGCTTGCCATGGTTGTAGCTTCACTCACCAATGTATTTGTCACCTGATACCTAGTGTCGCAAGCCAAATCGATCTTGTACTGCTCACTCATGAGAATGAACTGTCACGCGATACCAATACAGGGAAGCTGCTTCAGCAATCCCTTGATCAGTGTCAGTCCATTGTATGGCAAAGGAAAACACCACCAGCGGAGCTCATCGCACTGCTTGACGATGAAACACGACAACCGTTTCTTTTATTCCCAAGTGATCAAAGTGTCGAGTGCCAGCAAGCTGTAATGACCCAAGCCCAGAGCCGTAAGCCGCTATTCATCATCTTGGATGGCACATGGCAAGAAGCGAAGAAGATGCTTAACAAGAGCTCGTGGTTACAAGCCGTTCCGCAAGTTCACCTCGATATTACCAGCGAATCTTCATACACCTTGCGCCGCAACCAAGACAGTGGCCACTTGTGTACTTGTGAAGTGGGTATTGAGTTACTCAAATCTTTAGGTGAAAGTGAATCTGCCAAGCTCATTGATGACTACTACCAGCATTATCTAAAAGTGTTCCACGCCGACAAGTGTGGCCACGCCCTCAAATAGACCAAGCAGGCGCGCGGGAAGGTAAAAACACATTTCGGGACGAGACAGACACTAAATCGAGTAGGAGGAGGC